>CAZQXX010000018.1:9021-25533 GCA_964597105.1 uncultured Anaerolineales bacterium | reverse complement strand
AAATTCTCGAGGGCGGTTTGACCACCGAAGGCGTCACAGGCGTAGACACCGTGATCGATTTCACTGATCATCTCCTCCAACGGGGTATCATCCCTCTCAATGAAGGTGTTGGTCATGCGGACGATGGGTGGGTAGCGATAGCTCGTTGCGCGGGCGTTGCCGGTCGGCTGCTCGCCCATCTTCGCCGCGGTCTCACGCGAATGGAGGCGGCCGACGAGGACGCCGTCCTTTATCAGGTCTGTGCGGCCCGTCGGCGTGCCCTCATCGTCGTACGGATGGGTGCCGCGAAGACCGGGTATGGAGCCGTCATCGGCAATGGTCAGAATGTCGCGACCGAAGCGCCGGCCCAGCACCATCATCTCCTGAGCCTGCGGATTCTCGTAGACGAAGTCGGCCTCGGAGAGATGGCCAAAGGCCTCGTGAGCGAAGACTCCGGCCATTTTGGGATTGCACACGACGGGGAAGCGCCCACCTTTCACCGGCGGCGCGGTGAGGAGATCGACCGCGCGCCGGGCTACTGCCTGCGCCAGCTCCTGGTGCTCGCTGACCGCGTCGAATCCGGCCACCTTCGATACTGCTTCGAAAGCGCGTTGGACATTGCCGTCCTTTCGCGCGACAGCACTAAAGGCGATATTGACCATGGGGCGCTCTTCTTCGATATACGTTCCTTCGGAGTTGGCGAATACCAAGCGAGTGAAGGTGTCGGAGTAGGCTGTGTGCGTATCCACGATTTGAGGATCGAACCGGAGGAGAATGTCGTTGTATTCCTGTGCCAAGGATTTCTTCTCCGTCACCGGAATGCCACGGAAATCGTTCTCTAGAGGCACGGTGATCTTGTCTTCAGAGGCAGGAACGGGGGCCAGTTCAACGGGCTCAGTTTCCAGCGCACGTGCTCCCTCGTAGGCCTGGTTCACACGGCGGTCCAGGTCAGTCAAATCGTTGAAGGTAGCTATTCCCCATCCCCCGCCACGGACAAAGCAACGGATGATCCCCCCTCGGTCGATCGCAACGCCAGCGGTCTCCAGGTCTGGGCCGCGGAAGGAGACACGGGTGTCCTCTCCTTCCTCCAGGCGAATCTCTGTGTAGTCGGCTCTACTGCTGCGGATCGCTGCTTCAATTCGCTCGCGCATAACGTTCCCTCCGCCCCTCCAGATGAAGCACTTGTAGCAAGTTGTGCTCCGCTACAGACGGCTGATACTGCCGGCGGCCATCGTAGGATGGTGCCCCTCGATGAGCATTCTATCCCTGCACACTGCCGTTCCCGCCAAGGCCGAGTTTCCTCATTACTTTGGCGGGGGTGACTCGCTGGGCACGGTCCCACTGTCTGTTTACCCAACGCTTGAATGCATTAGTCGGTCTACGTCGCTGGCTCTCCGCCATCGCCCATTTGAGGAACTCGTAATCCTGTCCTCTAATCTTGGGTTCGGTCGGATTACGGCGATAGGAGTCGTAGTCGGTGATGCGGCTCAGATCGTGTTGGACCACGTAGTCGTAGAGGTCTGTTCCAGGATGGGGTGTAAAAAACGCCGGACTATAGTAGTCGGGGTCGATCTCCTTCATCAACCGGACTGTGTCCATTACCTCTTCCTTGGTCTCGGTTGGCAGTCCCAGCATATAGTTGGCCCAAATCTTGATGTCGTATTTGCGGCAGATGCGAGCTGCCTCCAGATTCTGCTGGACAGTCGTGCCCTTGCGGATGAAACGGAGAACGCGATCGTTGCCGCTCTCGAAGCCGATGAAGTAGCCGCGCAGCCCTGCCTCCGCCATCCGGGCCACCATATCCTCGTGTTTGACGATGATGTCGGCTCGGCTCTGGCAGAAGAAGGGCATTGAAAGGCCCGCGGCGATGTACTCCCGAGTGAACTCGGTCACCCACTCGCGATCCTCGGTCAGACAGTCATCGTGGAACATGAATGAGGCGAGGTTGTACTTCTCGGCCAACATCAGGAGCTCGGCGATGACGTTCTCCACGCTGCGACGGCGGGTGCGCTTGCCAAACAGGTAGTCCTCTCCTGGTTTGCAGAAGGCGCAATTGTAGAGACAGCCTCGGCCGGCCACAATGGTGGCAAAAGGTGCGGGAAGCTCGGGCACAAAGGGAACCTCTGGCGAATCCAGGTCGTAACCCCACTTCTTCCACTCTTCGAGGAAAAGGTCGCGATCAGGAAACGGGATCGCATCAAGGTCAGGGGGCATCCCGCGCAGCACGCGATCAGAGGGTGGATCCCCATTCTCGATCGACTTCAACAAGTCGGGGAACGTCACCTCTCCTTCACGGATCATCAGGTAGTCAACATGCGGGATCTGGAGAGCGTCCTCCAAAGCGATGGTGACGTGCGCCCCCCCGATGACGGTGATCAACTCCGGCTTGACCTCTTTGGCGATGGCGATGGCCCGGCAGGCTGGATTGTAGTCCACGCTCATCATCGTGACGCCTAGTACATCCGGATCTCGCTCTGCCAGCACCTCTCGGAAGTGGTCCCAACCAGATAGGGCTCGAAGGTCGATGAGGTCGACGCTGAACCCCTGGGCCTTGGCTGCCGCGCTGAGATGAGCCAGGCCGTGGGATATCCATCCGGCTTCCATCCCCTGCTGAAGCGACCTGAATCCTTGACCGGCGACGCCAGGGTAGATGAGGGTGGTCTTGAGTGACATAAGTTCCTCCGGGTGCAGACTTACTCAGGTCTGATCACGTAGGTGCAGCGGCGTGGGGGGCCGGAGGTACGCCTTATCTCCTCACACGACTTGCCCAAGAGCTCTCTGAGCAAGGCCTGGTCAATCTTGCAGACTTCACTGTGCCGCTGGGACACGCCCTCATACGGGCAGTTAGCCACATGGATCAGGTAACTTCCGTCTTCAGCTCCTTCCCAGTGCGCCATGTATCCGCGCTCGTCCAGGAAGTTGGCGGCGACGACAACACGCTCCTCCAGATCGGCAGCCTCTGGGATCGTGACCTCATCAGCTATGCGCTTTCCGATGCGCCTCATCATCGCTTCAACTTCGTCGTTGGAAAGCCGCGCATGTACCTCGTCAAACATGAGATCGATCAACCGCTCATATCGCTTAGGGAAGAAGTCACTGGCCTCTTGTGTCAACGTATAGACGTGTTGAGGGCGTCCGGGAGCCTTGCGATGGCGCACACGGGGCGCTGCCACCAGGTCCTCTCTGCGCAAGGTGTCAAGATGATGACGAATGGTGACAGTTGTGAGGTCCAACGTCTCACTCAACTCCTTCACCGTGGCCTGACCACGTTCCTTAAGGATCTTCAGGATACGTTCTCGGGTGGCTTGCATAGGCTTGGTTCCTTTCAGGCAGAGATCGTCTCCGGCAGATTGCACCGAAGCGGTCCATCATTCCATGCGCTCATTCGCATTCTAGCATGCGTATTGAAATTTGACAAATAAACACTATTGTAAATGGGAGTGATGTGAGAGGCTGTTTGGGTCGCGGCCTGCCAGTCCAGCGACGTGACGTTCAGTATAACGTGGTCGGCACCCAGGAGCAAGCGGACTGCTCTGCACAGAAGTGGTTTGCCCATTCGCCTAAAGCGTTGTAGAATAGCGAGCGGTGGGATCCAAAGGGACCTCGACGGCTTATGGTTTGGACTCAGAACGCCGGCAATGTGAGGACGTCGGCCGATCGGGCCTTCTGTTGATACGTTGAGATACCGTTGCCTTCTCGAGATGGTCATGACGTGTTGAATGCAGAACTGCACCGGGGAGGCCACAGCGATTTTGTCGCGTTCTTCGGTTTCGGCCTTGACAAGGCCTGCTGTACGACGGGGTTGGCAAGGGTAAGCCTCGCTGGACACGCCTCCTGATTGCAGCGCTTACAGTTGGCGACGGATTGATCCCCAGGGCGGGTCCATCGGCTTGGCGTCTCATATGCTCGCTGGAGACGGTACCGTCCTGTGGGCTTCAGAGGCGGTGCGACGGAATCTATGACGTCGAATGATGTTCTGAGTATTTCGTATCCAGAAGGGCCAGTGGGGGCGGTGGTCTGGGCCAGTCCCTATCGGTGCGACTATCAAGAAGAAGCGTCTTAAGGGAGCGAGGCTGAACTGTCGTGTCGGAAAGCGAGTCGACCCTATTCGAGCTCTGTGATCGGCTGATCGCGGGTGTCCGTTTCCAGCCTTCAGGCAAGATCTATCACTTCGACGCGAGCGAGATGGAGGATCTCCGTCCTGGGGATTTCGCCGTCGTGGAAACAGTACGCGGCACTCAACTGGGCGAGGTTGTCACTGTGCGCCCCCCTCGCAGAGATGAAGACGTGAGAGTCTTGAAGCCGATCAAGTGCCGGGCCACAGGACGGGAATTGGCGCTGCGCCAACGGTGGCAGGAGGAAGAAGAGAAGGCCCTGGATCTTGCCCGAAGAGAGGCCGAGAGGCTGGGCAAGCCTATCAAGGTGGTCCTTGCCGAGTATACGCTCGATGGTCAGCGGTTGACACTGCTATACAGCAGTGAAGAGCGTCACTTGAACTTGAACGAACTGGAGAGGCGGCTCCAGCGACAGCTCGATACGCGGGTCGAGTTGCTGAAGGTCGGTCCCCGTGATCAAGCGAAGCTGATGGGCGGATGTGGTGCCTGTGGGGGGCCACGGTGCTGCTCCCACTTCCTTCCAGAGTTCACGTCCATCTCGATCAAGATGGCCAAGAAGCAAGGGGTTTCGCTCCATCCCTCGGCGATTACGGGTATGTGTGATCGTCTGCGCTGCTGTTTGTCGTATGAGTACGATCACTACGTGAGAGCGCTCAGGAGACTGCCATCACGTAGGCAGCACGTAAAGACCCCGTATGGGGAAGGAGAGGTGATTGACCTGGTCCCGCTGAAGCAGACGGTCGTGGTCAAGGTAGCGGACCGCCGCGTCGAGCTCTCCGTGGAGGAAGTAGAATCGATCTCAAGGCAGTCTTAGTCCTCGCGTCAGGATCTGGACCTCTACTGGCTTAAGCAGTGAGGACGGTAGACTAACGTCAACGATGCAACATCAACCCACAAGACGAAAGGAGACACACAAATGGAAACCATTCTGAAAGGTACAGAGGAGACCATCCGGATTGGCCTTGATCTCCCGACAGTGATTATCGGCGAGAGGATCAATCCCACTGGCCGTAGTTGGCTTACGAAGCAACTGACGGAGGGCAACCTTGAGATTCTCAAGGACGAGGCAACCCAACAGCTCGAGGATGGGGCTGATATGCTGGACGTGAACGTGGGCGCTGCCAGCGTGAATGAGGTGGAGCTATTGCCTCGAGCTATCGAGATCATCCAAAACACGGTGGGTGTTGCGCTGTGTATCGACACCGCCGATAACGACGCGCTTGAGGCGGCCCTGGAGGTCTACCAGGGTAAGCCGCTGATCAACTCTGTCAATGGGGAGGAGAAGAATCTGACGCGCGTCTTGCCTTTGGTGGCCGAATATGGAGCTGCGGTCATTGGTCTGACGATGGATGATGACGGTATACCGAAAAATCCTGAGAAGCGATTGGAGATTGCCACGAAGATCGTTGAGCGTGCCGAGTCGATGGGGATTCCGCGTGAAGACGTTCTGATTGACTGTCTGGCCCTGACTGTCAGCGCTGAGCCGGATGCGGCTGTCATCACGCTCAATGCTATCGAACTGGTGCGCGAAGAGCTGGGCGTGAACCAGGTTCTGGGCCACAGCAATGTCTCTTTCGGGTTGCCGGATCGGGACGTGATCAATCGAGTAGCCCTGGGTATGGTCATCCGAGCAGGTGTTACCGCCCCTATCGTCGACGCCGCAGAGGTTAAGCAGTCGATCCTGGCCGCTGACCTGCTACTTGGCCGCGACCAGTATGCGATGAACTACATCAAATACTACCGCAAGCACAAGCAGTAGGTCGCTGATAGCCGGGGGGCACTCTGGAGATGTGAGCGCTTGCATCTCCCGGGCTCTGGCGCCCGGACTGCTGGGAGACAGACCTGTGAATGACGTGGCTGGGAGTTTTTCCCATAGTTGGAGGGAGAAGCCCCAGCCTTTTGCTTCATAAAAGGTACAAGGATGGCACCTATGGCGAAGAAGCTGGAAGCTCCGAAGAAAGGATTGGTTGGTGGTCAGTATAAGCCTTTGACGGATGAAGAAGTACAGCGGATACACAGAGCATCCTTGGACGTGTTGCAGCGGACGGGCGTACACGTGGAGCAAGCCGAAGCACTGAGATTGTTTCAAGAGGCCGGGGCGTCTATTGAGGATAACCGCGTGTATCTTCCACAGTCGCTGGTCGAGGATGCCATCGACAAAGCACCCTCAACCGTGGTCCTGGCCGGACGCGATCCAGAGCACGATTTGATCCTGGAGGATGCGCGCGTGCACATCGGCACCGGCGGCGCGGCGCTCCGAGTGCTGGATCTAGATACTGGCGAGATACGCAAGGCAGTAATGAAGGACGTGAGCGACATGGCGCGCATCGTGGACGCGCTGGATAACATCCATTTCTTTCTCATTCCAATCTACCCGACGGATCTACCAGAGGATCAGGTGGAGATTAACAAGTACTACGCCTCGCTCGCGAACACCACGAAGCACGTACAGGCGGGTGTCTACACGTTGCGCGGCATTCGCGATGTGGTAGCTGTGTGTGAGGAGATTGCTGGCAGCCCTGAGGCCCTGCGGGCTCGCCCCCTGGTCTCGTTTATCACCAGTTGGATGGTCAGCCCACTCAAGTTCGCCACGGACGTAACGGCTCTGCTCATCGAAACTTGCCGTCAGGGGATCCCCGTCGTTCTCTCGGCAGCGCCGATGGCTGGCTCCACCTCGCCGGTTACACTGGCCGGCACACTTGTTCAGCTGAATGCCGAGCAGCTGTCGGGCCTGACGCTGACACAGTTGGTCAAGCCCGGAACGCCGGTGATCATGGGGCCGATCCCGGCCACTGCCGATATGCGCAGCGGGAAGTATCTGGGCGGGTCGGTGGAGCTGGGGATCAGCAATGCGGCCATCACCCAGCTGGCACATCTGTATCAGGTGCCCATTTACAATAGCGCCGGTATGACCGACTCGAAGGTTCCGGACATTCAGGCGGGGATTGAGAAGACCCAGTCGGCGATTCAGGTAGCACTGGCGGGCACGAACTTCATCCACCACGCCGCCGGGATGCTGGAGGACATGTCGACAATCGCTTACGAGCAGTTCGTGATCGATAATGAGATGCTGGGGATGGTCATGCGCGCTGTCCGGGGCATTGACGTGAATGACGAGTCGCTGGCCGTTGACGTAATCGACCGGGTCGGCCCAGGCGGGCACTATCTGGCCGATGAGCACACATTGCGCCATATGCGTACCGAACATTACTATCCCTCGGACGTATTTGACCGTCAGGGGCGTGACGATTGGGAGGCAGATGGAGGCACCGATGCGTGGCTGCGGGCGAAGGAAGCGGCACGCACAATCTTGGCGAAACATGAGCCGGAACCCGTAGACCCGGAGGTTGATGCCCGGATCCGAGAGCGTTTCGCGGATTCGCTGCTGCTCTGACCGAGGCCATGCAACCTACCCTACGGAATACCGTGCAACACGTTGTTCATCGTGGGAGGCGTCTTGCGCCTCACTCTCTACAACCCTGGAGGTAATCCTTCGTGACAGAGCAACTATCGATTCCGACATTGCAGCCGTTCAGCCGTGGCTTATCCGATGATCAGGTGCGGGAGATCCACTACGCCACACTGGAGATTCTATCGCAGACCGGCGTGGACATGCAAGATCCGCGGGGCCGTGAGATCCTCCTAGAGGCAGGAGCCTGGGAGTCTGAGGGCCGTCTGAAAATACCTGAGCGCCTGGTCACAGATGCTATCGACAAGGCGCCTTCGCGGATCCCGATGCACGATCGGCTGGGCAACTTGACGATGCCCTTGGAGTTGGGAAAGGTCTTTTTCGGCGCTGGCTCCGATACGACGTTTACGTTGGATGTGCAGACCGGGAAGCGTCGCCGGACGACTGCGCAGGATGTGGGGGACATCGCGCTCGTGTGCGACGCTCTAGATAACATCGACTTCATCATGTCGATGGGAAATCCATCCGACGTGCCGCCCGACGATCTCTATATCTATGAGTTCGCGGGAATGATCCGTGGGTCGGTGAAGCCAAACGTCTACACGGCTAAGGATCGCGCTGACGTGGAGGATATCTATCGCATTGCGACGGCCGTAGCCGGTGGTGAGGACGCTTTGCGAGAGAAGCCCTTCTTCCTACTGTATGCTGAACCGATTTCGCCCCTTATGATCATTGAGGAATCGCTGCAAAAGCTGATCTTCTGCGCCGAGAAGGGCGTTCCGTCTGGATACATCCCCTCGCCGAACACTGGCGGCGGTGGTCCGATTACTCTGGCCGGGGCGCTGGCCCTGGGCAATGCGGAGTGCTTAGTTGGGCTGGTCATCGCCCAGTTGCTCAATCCGGGCACGCCGTATATCTACGGCATGAATACGGCGGCGATGGACATGAAGACCACCATCATCAGCTACGGCAGCCCTGAATGGCCGTTGGGAATGATGGCTCAGATGGATCTGGCGCGCTACTACAATCTCCCAGCGTGGTCGGCAGCCGGGGCCACGGACAGCAAGGTGGTGGACGCCCAGGCGGGGATCGAGATGACCTTCTCCATCCTGGCGAACTTCCTTGCGCGTGCTACGCTGGTGCACGACGTGGGCTATATTGAGTACGGCTCCACGTCGTCTATGGAGGCGTTGGTCATTGCCGACGAGATCATCCGACAGACCCGGTTCCTAGTCGAGGGTGTGGAGGTCAGTCCGCGGACATTGGCGCTCGACGCCACAGCACGGGTGCGACCGGGCGGAGGGTATCTGGCTGACGACCATACCCTTGAGAACTGGCGGTGGGCTCAATGGCATGCGGACCTCATCGACAGAGAACGGTATGATGGATGGGTCGAGAAGGGGAGCAAGGATATGTTCGCCCGCGCCAATGAGCGGGCAAAGAAGATTCTGGTAGAGCACGAAGTAGCCCCACTGCCTGAAGAAGCGGAGGCCGTGATCCGGGAGATTCTCGAAGAGCGCGCTACTGCGAGGTAGAATCTTGGATCGCGGATCGGCGGCGGAGAAGTCCGTGCCCAACGGGGGCGGGACGATTCAGCTATAGAGGAGGCCAGGAAAGACCGGCTGGATGAACGGAAGCTGTTTCTGAGCATATCTTTGGTCTGTTGGTCAGGCGGTGACGGTCTCCTCGATCCAGCTGAGATAATCCTCCGCACCGGCGGCGATGGGCATAGCGATGATCTCGGGCACGTCGTAGGGATGAACATCCTTGATCGTGGAGGCCAACGGGTCGAAGGCCGATCCCTTCGTCTTGATCAAGAGCAGAACCTCTTCGTCGGTACAGAGTTCTCCGTCCCAGACGTAGAGAGAGGTCACAGAGGGGACGATGTTGACGCAGGCTGCGAGCTCATGATTCAGCAACGCGCGGGCGATGTCTCTCGCAACCTCCATCGAAGGCGCGGTGACGAGGGCTACGAGGTAGTCTTCCATCGGCATTCTCCTTACTCTGATGGGATGTGATGAACGTCAGTCGAGCTGAACCAACGTGCTGACGTGAGCAATAGCTTCCGAGATAGATCGGTCGCTCTCAATTGAGAGATCTATGGCATCGTGGGGACAGGCGTCGACGCAGCGACCGCAGCCTTTACATGCTTCGCTGATGATTGCCCGGCCCTCTTGCAGGCGGATAGCGTCCATGAAGCAGACGCCCTCAGTGCAAGATCCACATCCAACGCATCGTTCGCTTACGGTGACTGTGACCCCGGGCATACGCTGGATTTTGTCGTTGATCCTTGGATTCACGTGAGGCAGCACGTTCCAGAGACAGCAGCAGGGGCAGCAACTGCATATGGTGAGAAGCTTGTGCCCCGGTCCTGTCCCCAGCCAGACTGTGTCGAGCTTGTTGCGCCCCACGAAGTGGACCAAGCCGGCCTCGCGGCAGCGTCGGACGTGTTCCAGGGCATCCGCCTCAGTCACGCGGCGTCCCAGCTTGGGATTTATCCCCAGCGCTGCCTCGCCCAGGAATAGGCATCCCAGATCGATCGGGTAGTTCTCGCATTTCTCCGCTGCGCGGCAGAGGCAGAAATCCATGATCCAGTGGACGGAGGCTTCCTTAATGAAGTGCTCCACGACGGTGGACGGCACCACCGTCTCATCCGTTTGTTCAATCGACTCGTTAACGGAGATCTTTCGCACAGCCTGGTCCTGCGGCAGGAAGATCAGTCCATCTCCGTTGAAGAGCCACCGATCCAGTAGATGGCCGATGGTCGATATCCTAGTCGCTCTGGCGAACAGGAACCGCCTCGGATAGAGTTTCTTCAGTAAGGTGACGACCCACAAGGGACGACTCATTTGTAGCTCTTGCTCCTATCTTCGCTCGTCTGCCTGCTGTGAACAGATGAAGAGACGAAGTAATCCCCACCGATTTTCTGGACGTGCTGAGAGTGTGTCCCGATCAGTATACCCAGCACGGTGACTGGAGACAAGTGAGATCTTGGCGAATCTCAAGCGACCCGGGCGATGGGACGGGGATCGGTAAGGAGACAATCCCCGTCCCAGGCTACACAAGTCTGCAAGATCCAGGCTCCTTGCAGTGGGCATTGGCGATGCTTGACGAAAAGAATGCTTCACGCTAGAATATGTGCCACGGGTAGGAGGCTCTCCTGCCCGTTTGTTGAGCAAGACGGTATTTGGGAGGAATATGGTATGAGTCAGAAAGGCCGAGTTGAATTAGCGGCGAAGAAACGGTCGGTGCTCGGCAGCAAGGTGAAGCGCTTACGCCGGGAGGGATGGGTGCCCGGAGTGATGTACGGTCACGATTTCGATCCGATTCCCTTGCAGTTCGATCGATACGACTTGAAGAATGTCTTGTCGCAGGTTGGCGGCAGCCAGTTGATTAACGTCAAAGTCGATGAAGCGGAGGAACCGGAGTTCGCGCTATTACGTGAGGTGCAGCGCGACGTGATCACCGGGGATCTCCTGCACGTCGATTTCTATCGCGTGATGATGACCGAAACGATCACCACCGAGATCCCACTGTTGACCAGGGGAGAATCCCCTGTTGCAGAGCAGAAGGAAGGCATTCTGCTGCACGGTCTCTCTGAGATTGAGGTTGAGTGTCTGCCTGGCGATCTGGTAGATGCTATCGAGGTTGACCTGTCAGAGTTGACCGAGATTGGCGAGGCAATCCTCGTTAGCGATCTGGCTGTTCCATCTGGGATAAACATTCTGACGGATCGTGACGAGATGATCGCTCGCCTCGTGCCGCTGGAGGAAGTTGAACTCGAGCGACCGGCGGCGGAGATTGAAGAGGAACTGCTTATCACCGAAGAAGGCGAGGAGGTCGAGGTCATCGGTGAAGCCGAGGCTGAGGAGGCTGAGGAAGCGGAAGAGGAAGAGATCCGAGACTACATGTAGCCGTAGACGGCAGGCAGACAAAGCGGAGATGGGGGACCCCCCTGTCTCCGCTTTGTCGTTTGTGGCAGCTGGCTGGACCGCGCGTGATGTGAGGGCTCGTGATAATGGATTGCTTGACACGGGTACCCTTACCGTATAGAATGATTTTCCAAGGATGAGGGGCAGCGGAATGAAGTATAAGGACTACTACGACGTCCTGGGTGTTGACCGAAACGCGAGCGACCGAGAGATAAAGCAGGCCTATCGGCGTCTGGCGCGCCGGTGGCATCCTGATGTCAACTCCGACGATAAAGAGGCGGAGGAGAAGTTCAAGGAGATCAACGAGGCCCATGAGGTACTGAGCGATCCAGACAAGCGGGCCAAGTATGACCGCCTGGGCCACAGTTGGAAACAGTGGCAGCGTGGGGGAGGGGATCCCGGGCAGTATGATTGGTCTGAGTGGTTCAGTGGCGCATCAGGCGGGCCGCAGGTCAGATGGAGTGGCGATCTCGGCGATCTCTTCGGAGGTTCGGGTGCCGGTACGTTCTCCGATTTCTTCAACGCTGTATTCGGTGGTATGGGCGGAGGGCGGGTCCGCACGGTTGACGATATTTTTGGGCGGGTTGCAGGAAGTGATGGTTATCGGGCGGGGTCGAGAGCGCAGGACACGGAGACAGACGTCACAATCAGCATGGAGGAGGCACTGAACGGCACCACCCGTGTTCTGGAGAGAGGGGGGCGTCGGATTCGCGTGACTATACCTCCTGGCGTAAAGACGGGGTCGAAGGTGCGCATTGCTGGGGAGGCCTATCCGCGCTCTGGAGAAGGTGAGAGTGGTAACCTCTATCTGAATGTGACCGTTAAGCCCCACCCCGTTTTCGAACGGGAAGGAGACGATCTCCGCTGCACGCTAGACGTTGACCTCTACACTGCCGTGTTGGGCGGTGAGCTACTTGTACCCACACTGAGCGGCGATGTCTCCCTGCGGATCCCACCTGGCACCCAGAGCGGGCAGACTTTCAGGCTTCGAGGGAAAGGGATGCCGAACACTCGCGCCCCCAGCCAGCGAGGGAGTCTGCTTGCGACGGTCGAGATTCGGATACCGGAGAACCTGAGCTCTCGCGAGCGAGGGCTGTTCGAGGAACTGGCGCATATTAGAGAAGGGGGATAACAATGGAAGCAGGGAAGCGTCGTGTGCTTCTCTTAGCGCTCCTGGTCTTGCCTGCATTAGCTTGCAGCACCCAGGAGCTTGTGTTTGAGCCTACCCCGGTGTCCCCGTCGACGCCTGGTCCTTCTGCCGCCGTCGTTGCCACTCCCACAGCGCTGTCAGAGGATGAGTTAGCTGACCTGGATGCCCAAGATGCTTTGCTGACAAATCTTTACCAGCGTGTCAATCCTTCTGTCGTGTACATTGAGGTATTGCTGGAGCGGGGAGGTGATCTGCAGCAAGTGGGTAGTGGATCCGGCTTCGTGATCGATGAAGAAGGGCATATCATCACGAATAACCACGTGATTGAGAACGCTGATGCGCTTCAAGTGACGTTCTTCAGTGGTCAGGTGACCCGCGACGCAGAGGTCATAGGCCGGGACGCGTACTCTGATTTGGCCGTCGTCAAGGTCAACGTGCCATCTGATCGTCTGGCTCCCCTGACGCTGGGGGATTCGGACGCGCTCCTAGTGGGTCAAGGGGTTATTGCCATCGGTAATCCCTTTGGCCTCCAGGGGACGATGACTGCTGGTGTGGTCAGCGCAGTGGGACGGACGCTGACCTCGCAGATTCTTGAAGGGGGTGCCTTCTCCAACCCGGAGATCATCCAGACCGATGCATCGATTAACCCGGGTAACTCTGGGGGGCCGTTAGTCGACTCTCGAGGACGGGTCGTTGGCGTGAACACGGCCATCCGGTCGAACACGGGCGTGAACGCGGGTGTCGGCTTTGCCGTGCCGGTCAATACGGTGAAGCGGATTGTGCCAGATCTGATCGACAAGGGAGCGTACGAATATCCTTATCTGGGGATCACCTCCGACAGGAATTTCACGGTGGCGGAGCTCGTACAGCCCCTGGGGCTAGCTGTGGATCACGGCGTGCTCGTCGCCGAGGTCCAGCCAGATACCGCAGCTTCCGAAGCTGGACTGAGGGGCGGAGATCGCGAAGTTGAGGTGATGGGAATGTCTGTGGTAGTGGGGGGCGACATCATTACCGCCATTGACGGAGAGGAACTGCGGACCTTTGATGACCTAGTTGCCTATCTGGTGAGCGACACCGAGGTGGGCCAGGACATAACGTTGACCATCGTTCGCGAAGGGAAGCAGATGGAAGTCTCTGCAACGCTGGGAAAGAGGCCATAGAAGCCGACGAGAGGCCGATGACCGGCGTTTGGGAAGAGTAGCAACCAACGTCTGAACTAAAGGGGTGAAACGTATGTTCGATCAAAGCGACTTGCAGGAGCTAGCAGCACATCGATCTGAGGCGCCAGTGCTGAGCGTCTACCTGAATGTGGACCCTACGGAACGGGCGCGAGATGAATATCGGTTGGAGCTGCGGCAGATGCTCAAGGAGGCGGAAGACGTCGCTGCCGCCGAGGACATCGAGGCGGTTGAAGCGTTTTTCGACCACGAGTACGATTGGTCGGGTCGCGGGGCAGTTATTTTCTCCTGCCAGGAGGAGGATTTCTGGCGGACTTACTCCCTGGCGATGGCGGTCCCTTCCGGCGTAACGGTCGCCCATCGGCCTTACATCACGCCGCTGGTGGAGCTCGTCGATGCTTACGGGAGCTACGCAGTGGCAGTCGTGGACAAGCGTCAGGCGCGGTTGTTCTTGTTTGACCTAGGTGAGTTGCGGGCTACTGACGAATTCATTGGGGAAGAGGTGCGCAAGTTGAAGCGGGGACGTGGCTCTTCGGGCGGGCATGGTCGCCGAGGCGGCGCTCCAATTTCGAGTCAGCATGAGGAAGAGGTTGCAAGACGGAACATTCGCGCTGCTGCAGAGATGATGGAGGCATTCTGTGAGCGATACGCCCCTCAGCGCCTTATCATCGGGGGATCCGATCGAATGGTGGTCGAGTTTGAAGATGCATTGCCTAAGCATCTCCAGGATAAGGTGATTGGGGCGTTCAGCGCAGACATGAACGCTCCCGAGGCGGAGATAAGAGAGCGTTCTTTGGAAATCCTGCAGCAAGTCGAGGAAAGGCGCAAAGAAGCGATTGTCGAAGCGGTGTTTACCGCTGCTGCGAAGGGCTCTAACGGGGTGATCCGACTGGCGGACACCCTCGGAGCTGCTCACGAGGGCCGAGTTCAGACACTGGTGATCGATCGCCACTATCACGAGCCTGGTTATCAGTGCAAGCATTGCGGCTATATCACCGATCATGCGCTGACGCAGTGTCCTTTCTGCGGCGGTGATTTTATGGAGATTCCCGATGCGGCCGAGGCGTTGGTCACAAGAGTGATAGAGGAGGGCGGCGAGGTCGAGGTCGTGGAGGATAATGCCAAAGCGAAAGAGTTCGGGGTAGGAGCTCTGCTGCGGTACTAGCCAGCTGCGCTCGCCCTGGTCAGACAGCATTGTTACACCCCGCGCTCGATGGTCCGCGCGGGGTGTACTCTTTCTACTCGCGATTACCATGAGTAGGGACAGGGTGCAATCAAATGCCTTGAGCCTAGTTCAACTGATCATCGACACGGTGAGGCGCGATGTCACTGAAGCAGAGACGGTCACTGCTTATCGTGAGCCATTGGTCCGATTCGCCGATGCGAGCAATCCTCGTTTCTCTGAGCTTCAGCGTGTTGTGGGCACAGATCACATGTTGCCTCAGGATCTACTGGTGGGCGCAGAATCCGTCGTCTCTTACTTCATTCCTTTTGAGATTGACGTGGTCAAGGCGAATACACGGGATCGCAGAGCAGTGGCTGATGAGTGGGCCCTGGCCTACGTGGAGACGAACGAGCTGATCGGTCGGATTGCAGATCACCTGATCGCGTTGCTGGCGGATCGAGGTGTGAGAGCGGCTGCCGAACCGGCGACAGGCAATTTCAGTTCGGACTCCCTGACCAGCCGCTGGTCGCACAAAAGTGTGGCTGTCATCGCCGGCCTGGGCAGCTTTGGGTTGCATCAGATGGTTATCACAGATGCGGGGTGCGCCGGCCGTCTGGGAAGTCTGGTACTCGACGCTCGCCTGCCGGTCGCCCCTGTCGACCACCGGGAACGATGCCTCTGGTTCTATGACGGAAGCTGCAGAGCCTGCGTTGAGCGTTGTCCGATGGACGCTTTGTCTGACGATGCCGCGATCGACAAGCAGCGCTGTTGGGAGCGCTGTCTTGAAGTGGCCGAATTGTATCAGCACCTGGGAACAGCCGAGGTGTGCGGGAAGTGCGTCATCGGGTCTTGCTCTTTCGAGTCTCCACTCTAGGTCTTCCAGACCTTCCGCATCGGCATCGGTCGTTGAGGGATCTATGTTAGGGTCCCTTATTTGTGCCTCAAGACGTGATCCTCATATAAGAATCCAACGCGGCGCTAACGCCACTCTAATGCGAAGCAGGTATCATATTGTCAGTACCAACGGACGTGTTGAGCACGTGTGCTCTGCGTCCAGGGACTACGGGACAAAAGGAACGGCTGAGAATCTAACAGGTGTTGTTATTTTTCTAGTTCACGTAGTGGTGAGTCTATGAATCTAAACAAGTTTACACAAAAAGCACAAGAAGCTGTGATGGAAGCCCAGTCATTGGCGAGCAGGTACAATCATAGCCAGATTGAACCGGGGCATCTGCTGCTGGCGCTTCTGCAGCAATCGGACGGGATCGTGCCTCAGGTTGTCAAGAAACTGGAGGCGGACCCACAGGAGATGGCGTTGTCGCTCGAGGGGGAGCTGAAGAGAAAACCCAAGATTCGCGGTGCGGCAGCACAGGTTGGCATGTCGCGCGAGCTGGGTCGGGTCCTGGAAGAGGCGGAGGACGCTGCTGGTCGGATGCGGGATGAATACGCCAGCACGGAGCATCTGCTGCTGGCACTGACCAGCGCGGATGGTGGAGACGCCGCCCGCTTTCTTGCAGGCCACGGCATCACAGAGGATGCCGTCCTTCGCGCGTTGACCTCGATTCGAGGGAGCCAGCGAGTGAC
>CAZQXX010000018.1:0-8921 GCA_964597105.1 uncultured Anaerolineales bacterium | reverse complement strand
GATATGGGGGCCCTGGTGGCCGGCGCTAAGTATCGCGGGGAGTTCGAGGAGCGGCTGAAGGCGGTGCTGAAGGAAGTAACCGAAGCTGCCGGTCAGGTCATTCTGTTCATTGATGAGTTGCACACGGTAGTCGGTGCTGGTGCAGCCGAAGGCGCGGTGGATGCGGGCAACATGCTGAAGCCAAAGCTGGCTCGCGGTGAACTCCATGCCATTGGGGCGACGACCCTGGACGAATACCGCAAGCACATCGAGAAGGATGCAGCGCTGGAACGACGATTCCAGCCGGTCTACATTGACGAGCCGTCTGTGGAGGATACGGTCAGCATCCTCCGAGGCCTCAAGGAGCGTTATGAGGTTCACCACGGTGTGCGCATCAAGGACTCGGCTTGTATCTCGGCGGCTACCCTGAGCAGTCGCTACATAGCGGATCGCCAACTCCCGGACAAGGCGATCGACTTGATCGACGAGGCGGCCTCCCGACTGCGGATGGAGATTGACTCCAAGCCGTCTGAGCTGGACGAAGTGGATCGACGCATCATGCAGCTCGAGATCGAGCGTGAGGCGCTGAAGAAGGAGAACGACGAAGCCAGTCGAGAACGTCTGAAGGACTTGGAGAAGGAGCTGGCCGATCTGGAAGAGGCGCGGAAGGCTTTGCGCGCTCGCTGGGAGGAGGAGAAGAGCGCCATTCAGGCGGTCCGAGAGACGAAAGAGGAGATCGATCGAGTTCGCCATCGAATCGAAGAGGCGCAGCGTGCCCATGATTACGAGCAAGCCTCGGAGCTCCAATATGGTCGCCTGTCTGAGTTGCAGAAGCAGCTGCAGGCGCAGGAACAACGGCTGAACGACCTCCAGGAAGATGGCGCGATGCTCAAAGAGGAGGTTGGCTCCGAGGAGATCGCCGAGGTCGTGTCTGAATGGACCGGCATCCCGGTCTCCAAGTTGCTGGAGGGTGAGCGAGAGCGCCTGCTGCGAATGGAGGAAGCGCTTCACCGGCGAGTCGTAGGCCAGGAAGAGGCCGTCGAAGCGGTCTCGAACGCCGTCCGCCGGGCACGAGCGGGTCTGCAGGATCCAAACCGACCGATTGGCACGTTTATCTTCCTGGGTCCGACTGGCGTTGGCAAGACGGAGCTGGCACGAGCGCTTGCGGAGTTCCTCTTCGATACGGAAGAGGCGATGATCCGGATTGACATGAGCGAGTACCAGGAGCGGCATACGGTGTCCCGTCTCATCGGTGCGCCTCCCGGGTATGTGGGCTACGAGGAGGCCGGGCAGCTGACTGAGGCCGTTCGTCGGCGCCCGTACAGTGTGGTGCTTTTCGATGAGATCGAGAAGGCTCATCCCGAGGTCTTCAACACACTGCTTCAGCTGCTCGACGAAGGGCGGCTTACGGACGGGCAGGGACGCACGGTGGACTTCCGCAACACAATCATTATTATGACCAGCAACGTCGGCAGCCGGTGGATAAAGGATCTGGGCGTTGAGGAGGCTCGAGACAAAGTGATGGAGGAGCTGGATCGCATCTTCCGACCAGAGTTCCTCAACCGTATCGATGAGATCATTCTCTTCCGTAGCCTGACCAAGGAGGATCTGCTCAAGATCGTCGACATCCAGATGCGTCATCTGCGTGATCTGCTCGATGAACGGAATATGGGCCTGGAGCTGACGGAGCGAGCTCGCCGCCATCTGGCCGAGGCTGGTTATGACCCGGTCTACGGTGCACGGCCGCTGAAGCGTGTCATCCAGCGTCAGGTGCAGGACCCACTGGCGTTGTCGCTGTTGCGTGGTGAATTCGATGAAGGAGATACAGTGCGCATCGGGGCCTCAGATGGTCACGTCACGTTTGAGGAGGCCGAAGCAGAAGTGGTGACAGCTTAGCGTCAAGATGGAGCGGCACCGGAGCCAGGCTCTCCCCGGCTCCGGTGCCGTTTCTTTGTATGATGATGCGTTGTCAGGTATAATCCCTCTGCGAACCTCTGGTGCATTTTCCTACCAAGCCAGAGGGTATGCCGTAAGGTAGGCTAGAGGAGTGTGTCAGCCAATGATGAGGCTAGATCGTTTTACTGAGCGGGCACAAGCGGCGGCTCAACGAGCTGTCCAGATTATGGGGCGCTACGGGCATACGCAGGTTGATACGGAGCACATCTTCCTGGCGCTCCTGGAGCAACCCCAAGGTGTCATCTCCGATCTTATGGAGCGTCTTGGGGCAGACGTCGAGGAGGTCAAGGAGAGACTTGACGAAGAGCTCCAAGACAGTGCCAAGGCCAACGTCTACGGCGGTGGTGGGATGGGACAGGTCTTCATCACCCCGCGAGTCAAACGCGTGCTTGATCGAGCCAACGCGGAAGCGAATCTTCTGAAAGACGACTACATCTCGACGGAGCATATCTTTCTCGCTATTGCCAGCGAGAAGGACGCGTTGCCAGCCCGCATCCTCAAGGAGAAAGGGATCTCAAAGGATCGGGTCTACGAAGCCATCGAGGAATTGCGTGGCGGAAAACGCGTGACTGATCGGCGGGCTGAAACACGGTATCGGGTGCTTGAGAAGTACAGCAGGAACCTGACCCAGATGGCTCACGAAGGTAAGCTGGATCCCGTGATCGCGCGCGATGATGAGATCATGCGTGTGATTCAGATCCTTTGTCGACGCACGAAGAACAATCCCGTGCTCATCGGTGACCCCGGCGTGGGGAAGACGGCCATTGTTGAGGGGTTAGCGCAGAGGGTTGCCGAGGGCGACGTGCCCGAGATACTGATGGGACGGGAGGTGGTGCAGCTCGACCTGGCCGCGATGGTAGCGGGTACCCATTTTCGCGGAGAGTTCGAGGAGCGTCTGAAGGCTACTATCGAGGAGATTCAGAGTTCCGAGGGGGAGATCGTCCTCTTCATCGACGAGCTCCACAACGTGGTTGGAGCAGGGGCCGGTATGGGGGCATTGGATGCCTCCAGCATGATGAAGCCTGCTCTGGCTCGCGGTGAGCTCCAATGCGTCGGCGCGACAACGTTGGATGAGTACCGCCAATACATCGAACGTGACGGTGCGTTGGAGCGACGATTCGCGCCGGTGTTTGTTGATGAACCCTCCGTGGAGAAGACGGTCGACATGCTGAAAGGGCTCCGAGATCGATACGAGGCACATCACAAGGTGCACATATCTGATGATGCGATCGAGTCTGCGGTACGCCTATCGCATCGGTATGTCACAGACCGGCGTCTTCCTGACAAAGCTATTGATCTGATGGACGAGGCGGCCGCCAAGCTGCGCGTGGCACTGCACACGCTGCCTCCGGAGCTGAAAGAACTGCAGGGAGAGCTCCAGCAGCTTCAGACAGAGATCGAAGCTGCCAGTGGGTTGGAGGACTATCAGCGGGCGGCTGAGTTGAAGTCGAAGCGCATCAACGTGCAGGCTGAATTCAACCTGAAGCGTGAGATGTGGCAGCAGGAGAACCAGCTGGACGAGACGATTGAGGAGCAGGATATCGCCGAAGTGATAGCCAGTTGGACTGGTATCCCCGTGGCGCGAATGCTGGAGACCGAGGCAGAGAAACTCCTGCGGATGGAGGAGACGATACACACGCGGATTGTAGGTCAGGAAGAGGCTGTAGCAGCCGTCTCCGATGCCATTCGCCGAGCTCGCTCAGGTCTTAAGGACCCCACCCGCCCCATTGGGAGTTTCATCTTCCTGGGAGCGTCCGGCGTAGGCAAGACTGAGCTGGCTAAGGTGCTGGCCTGGTTCCTTTTCGACGATGAGGACGCTATGGTGCGCGTTGATATGAGCGAGTATCGAGAGCGGCATACTGTCTCCCGACTCTTCGGTGCGCCGCCAGGGTACGTGGGCCATGAACGCGGTGGACAATTGACCGAGGCCATTCGTCGCCGACCTTATCGCGTCGTTCTCTTTGACGAGATCGAGAAGGCGCATCCCGATGTCTGGAATGCGCTTCTTCAGATTCTGGACGAGGGTAGACTGACCGATGGTCAGGGTCACATTGTGAACTTCCGCAATACCGTCGTGATTATGACGTCGAACGTCGGGACTGAGTTCGCCCACCAGGCGGGAACGCTGGGCTTTATGATGGCAGGCGAGAGTGGTCAGGACGGGGGGACCACGCAGCAGAAGATCGAGAAGGAGCTGAAGCAGACGTTCCGGCCCGAATTCCTGAACCGTATTGACGAGGTCATCGTGTTCAACGATCTCGCGATTGAGGATATGGAGCGAATTGTGGATCTCCAGATGAGAGAGGTCACTGAACGCCTGTCTGACCTGGGACTGGGCGTGGAACTGACGAGCGAGAGCCGCAGCTGGCTGGCTCGTGAGGGGTTCGATCCTCAGTTTGGTGCCCGGCCGCTCCGACGCGCTCTGCAGCGTCACGTGGAAAGCCCTTTGAGCATCAAGTTGCTGCGTGGCGATTTTGAGAAGGGTGACGTGGTCGTGGTCGACGTGGGTGATGAAGGGTTGGTCTTCCAGTCGCGCACGGAGTGGAAGGAGCTAGGTGAGGAAACTGCACAGAGTCTGTCGAGCGAAGTAGCAGTCGAGTCCTAGACTCTATCACCAGACGATCGCTCGACGGCTGTGGAGTGGAGGCAAAAGGCCCGGGAGAGCCCGGGCCTTTTGTCGTACAGATACGCCAGAGGTGGACGCCAGGACGCTACGAGGATGGATAGAAACTGACACCGACGGTGCCGGGACCAGAGTGGACAGCGAGGGCCGGCGAGAGCTCGGTCGTGATTACTTCGAGACAGTCGAAGCGCTCCATCACCATGCCTTGCAGTGTTTCCAGTTGTTCTCGGGCTGCCACGTGTGTGAAAGCGACTTTGATGCGCGCGCCTTCTCCCACTCTCTCCTGCATCAGATCGACGATGCGGCGATAGGCTCTGAGCCGGCTCCGTGTCGTGCCAAGGGCGACGATTTCTCCGTCTTGCATGCCGATGAGGGGCTTGATATTGAGGAGGGAACCCATCAGACGCTGAGCTTTGCCGATTCGGCCACCCATGTGAAGATAGCGCAAGGTATCCGCAGTCTGAATCATCATCCCTTCCTGGGCAACCCCGCGTGCTTCCTGCAGCACAGCATCGAAGCTCAGGCCGTTCATGGCCGCTCGGGCAGCCTCGATGGCCGCCCACCCCTGGGACATGGCTACTTGTAGCGTGTCGACTACCTCAACTCGGACGTGGGGGGTGTTTTCCTTGAACATCTCGACAGCGGCTCGGCATGACTGGTAAGCTCCACTTCCTTTTGACGTCATAGTGAGGGCGATGATCTCTCGCACTCGACCGGCGAGGTTCTTCAAACCCCGGAGATAGTCGCCCGGCGCGGGGTTGGAGGTCGTGGGCAAACGCTTTGCCTCCGCCAGCCATTCCGCGAACTCTGCGGGCTTGACGTCAACCATGTCACGAAGGGTGACCAGGCCTCGGTGGATGTAATAGGGCACGACTTCGATCCCTAGCTTCTTCACCAGTTTATTCGGAATGCTAGCTGTTGTGTCTGTGAGGATTCCAATCATGGCTGTTTCTTCTCCTCTGGGCTTCACGGCATCAGGGCGGGACTGCTGCCACTGATGATGACTGCTGCGATGATGGCCACGACTACTACAACGGCGGCTATACCGATGGCTGTTGTTATCATCAATCGTTCCCGTCGCTGGCGCTCTGTGCGCTGACGCGCCAGCTCTGCTTGCCTTCTCTCTTCCTCCGCCCACATCTTTGCCAGTCGAGCCTCAGATGCAGCTTCCTCTTTAGCTTTGACTTGGGTGCCAAGCTCCCGTGCGCTGCGCAGCTGGCCCGGCGTGCTCGTAGCCAGGCGAGCAAACACCTTGTCTATGCCGGCCAAGCCGTGCCGGCATACCAGACACGTTCTTGCCTCAAGCGGGTTGAGCGTTCCGCAGACCGGGCACTCGTGAGCCAGTTCAGCGTCGCAGTTGGAGCAGCGGCGATCGCCGAGTGCATAGGGTGTACCGCATCTGGCACATTCACCATTCGGTAGCCCGTAGGCCACTTGGCAGTAGTCACAGACGGGTATGCCACTGGGATTGGCAGTGAAGGACATCCCTCCGCATCCAGGACACCTGACGACAGAAGCAGAGTCCGCCTTCATCTCATCCGCCTTGTCTCAGCACGTCAAGCTCGGGTAGCCCTGACGCACGGGCGGATCCTTCCGTGGGCCGCAGGATGTGATAGTAGAACCCGTTCATACATATGTGATCCACAGGTTGGTAGTTCTGGCCGATAGCCTCCAGGACAGGCGGGGGATAGAACTGTGCACGGAAGATGACCAGATCAAATGTCTGGCGATTCACGTGATCGATGATCTCCGTTGTGTCGAGAAGGCCATTGTTGTAGAGATTGAGTAACTGGGTCGGATTGGTCACTACGGGTTTATCAGCAAGGATGCTGAACATTGCTTCCTCGCTGAGGATCGGGCCAGCTGCGGAATGCACGTAGGCCATGATTCTGTCACCGGCCGCGTGATCCTGAGGCGTCAGGGGGTGCCCGAGTTGCGTATAGCCCATAGCGTCGTGGTACTCGACGGGTGCGCAGTGGGTGGGCGCCAGGTTGTCGCCCTCCCCATACACTAGTTTGTCGTCAACGCCGAGGGTGCGGGACACTGTCCCAAAGATCGGGCCCGAGGTGGGGAGATGGAGCATGCGCGGAGCCTGACAGATGTAAAGGAGAGGGATTATCACGGCTAGCAGGGAGGGGGCTGGAACCTGGAGGGCGGATACGAAGAGTTCCGATCCCTTCACCTTTTCCCACACCTTACCCAAGGCCAGGCCGGATACAAGGCAGGCAGCAGCCACGGCAGTGGTGAAGTACCCGAACCCGGCGCCCCACTTTCCGCTGAGGGCTCCAACGCCCAGCGCGAAGAAGAACCACAAGGAATAGGCCGAGAGCCGATCCCAGAATAGCTCGTACACGAAGTATCCAGCTGCCAGAATGACGAACAGGGTGTGGAGGCTCAGCCATTGCTTGAAGAGGAAGATGGTCTGTCGATAGTCAAACGCGTTGACGTTCGCCTGGATGATGTTCACCCACCAGGCGCCATCTGTTGCGATGTTGATAAGCCAGAAGATGAATCCTGCTAAGGCGGCCAGTCCCAGTCCGCTAATGATGGCTCTCTTCTGGTCTCTCAAGAACACGTAGGACAGGGCTGCCGCCACGGTGAACACCGCCGTCTGCTTGGTGTAGCCGGCGCACAGCAGCATAACCAGACCCAGAGTCAGGTTGCGCGTGCCGTACCGGGGGTCCTCGAAATCGGCTATGAAGGCGATGGCCAACGTCTCGAACATCACCAACGTCATATGCATTCGACATAAGGGACCAATCTGGTAGACGTAGTTCGAAGCGAGGAAGGCGAGACCGGAGATGGACGGAATGAGCCAGTTTGTCATCCAACCCCGGTCGGGATCTCTTGTCGCGCGGCGAACGACCACGGCGATGGTCATAGCAGTGACGATCGTAGCGGCGAACGAGAGCAGCCTCCCAGCGATCAGCCGTGGGCCGAAGATCGGGAGCAATGGCACGATCAACAGGTGGAAAAGCGGGGGATAGTTAGAGGCGTAGAAAGGGAAGGTCGCGTTGTCACGATAGGGCCACTCGCCCTGTCCGTAGAGCATCGCGTCGTGGAGTTCGAATCCTTCCCCCTGGTCGTAGTCGAATGGCCACCGGAAGAGGTCCACCGCGTAGGATACGTAGATGGCTAGATAGGAGACGTAGGCCACCACGGCGAGAACGGCGAGCAGCGCAGCCAGGCCTCGGAGGATACGTGTGGGCGTTGAGTTCATCGTGGCGACTCTCAGGCTGGTCGATCCCCGAGTCGTATCAGGATCAGGCCTACCAGAACGCCGCCTAGTCCGGCGCCAATCCCGATCCGTTGCAGAGGCCCGAACCCGCCCCATTGACCGGCACCAAAGATATCCACCATGACGATTCCGAGAGCACTCAAGAGGCTGATGCCGGTGACGAACATGCCGAGTTGGCGTTTGGTGACCATAGACGCAGGGGGTCTGACTTCTTGAATGAAAAGATACGAGAACTCTAGATTAGCGCATTATAGCACGGCGATATCCGGCTGCAACTTTGTGTGGGAAACTGCGTATTGGCATGTAGAGGCGAGCGTGAGGCTTTTCCAATGGGAGGTGCAGCTGATGAGTGATGGGGTGGATGAAGCAAGGCAAGAGAGCAGCGCGGACCAGATGGAACCGCTTCAGGATTCCAGTTCGAGAGACCGGGTAGAGACTGCGGGCACGACATCGGATCATCGACAGGAACCTCCAGGGGCCGACGAATGGACGACAGCGGCGCTTGCTCATGCGAGTGTATTGGTGACGTTGATCTTGGCGTTCGCTGGCGGGGTCGGTGCTCTTGTTGGGCTACTGGTGCCCCTGGTTATCTACATATCCTACCGAGATCGGTCTCGCTTCGTCGCTCTCCATGCTCTGCAGTCGCTGGCGTATCAGAGCCTGGGAATCGTAGCGTACGGAGTCTTAGCGGCAGCCCTGGCTGCGACCGTGACCTTGGCCTGGGTGATCAGCGGGCTGCTCTCGGTTGTGGTGGTCGGTCTTCTGCTGATGCCAGTGGCGCTACTGGCTACCGCGTTGATGGTGTTGCTACTCCTGGGAGTTCCCCTGGTCTGGGCTGGATACGGGCTGTATGCAGCTTACCATGTCTACGAGAGGGGCAGTTTCCGCTATTTGCTGATCGGTGACTGGATAGAAAGGGAGTTCATGACATAGTCGACATGCGAGATCCCGGGATTGCGTTGTTGCTGGTATTGGTCGAGGGCCTTTCGGGTGTCTGGCGATCGGGCAATCGACGCCGGTCTTGCTATGGACTCGCGAACAACAGTCAAGTCGCTACGGAGACCCCTGTGCCGGCGGTCGGTGTTCTCCGAGGGGTTTACCTGTCATCACGTCGAGGGATTCTAG
>CAZQXX010000017.1:2300-26309 GCA_964597105.1 uncultured Anaerolineales bacterium | reverse complement strand
TATGAGAGCGCTCCCAAGGATGCGAATGGCCTCGACATTGGAAGAAGTCGCACATCTCGCTGGCGTATCCCGTTCTACTGTCTCACGCGTCATCAATGACAGCCCTCACGTCAGTCCCGATACTCGCGCGACTGTCTGGGAGGCCATTCAGGCCTCCGGCTATCAGCCTCACGCCGCCGCCCGCAGCCTGGTCACCAACCGCACCCGTATCATCGGCCTCCTCATCCCCGAGGCCGTGGCGACATTGTTCAGCGATCCATTCTTCCTTCTCCTGATCCAAGGCATCACTGGCGCCTGCAACGACCATCAGTACCATCTCATGCTCTCTGTGTTCAGCGGTAAGACGGATGAAGAGGATCCGTATCGGCGAGTGGTGGGAAGCGGGTACCTTGACGGCGTTATCGTCGCTTCCACCACATTGGACGATCCGCTAATCCCGCGCCTCCTTCAGGACCGGATTCCCTTTGTCTCAGTGGGCCGTTATCCGGATGAGCAGGTTAGCTACGTGGATGTGGACAATGTCGGTGGCGCTCGCAGGGCGGTCGAGCATTTGCTGCGGTCCGGGCACCAGCGCATCGCCACCATCTCGGGACCACAGCGCATGATAGCCGGCCGGGATCGCTTGAAGGGCTACCAGGAGGCATTGGAATCACACGGCGTGTCACTCGATGACAGCTTGGTGATGGAGGGTGATTTCACCGAAGAGGGCGGGAGAACGGCCATGCAATCTCTGCTGCCCCACAACCCGGACGCCGTCTTTGTCGCCTCCGATACGATGGCACTCGGCGCCCTAAAGGCACTGCACGCGGCCGGTGTCGGGGTGCCGGAGGAAATCGCCCTGGTGGGGTTTGATGACATGCCCTACGCCGCCACCGCCGCCCCGCCCCTCACGACGCTTCGACAGCCCATTCAACGGATCGGCTATCTCGCGCTCGAGGCTTTGCTGGACGTCCTCGAAGACGATTTGAATCGGGTACGCCGCGTCGTCGTTCCCACGGAACTGGTTGTCCGAGCATCCTGTGGAGCAAAGCAGACTGGTTGAGTCTCGATGTTCGAAAAGGAGGAGTTATTGGAGAGAACACCTACGGTGGTCTGAGAGACGTTTTCTTGAGCGCTTCTGAGGTCGGTTACGGAAGCGAGCAACCAATTAATCTGAGGAGAGAGAAAATGAAGAAGACGCACATTCTGTTGGTCAGTCTGATGATCGTCGTCAGCCTGCTCATGTCCGCTTGTGGTCCCGCAGCAACGGAGGCGCCTCCCGCCGAGGAGCCAACCGAACCGCCGGCCGTGGAAGAGCCCACGGAAGAACCCGTCGAAGAGCCCACCGAAGAACCCACCGAAGAGCCCGCCGGGGATGCGGTCGAGATCCGCTGGTTCGTCGGCCTGGGAGCCGGCTCCGATGAGCCCACCTTCGAGCCTCAGCAAGAGATCGTCGAGCTCTTCAACGAAGCACAGGACGACATCGAGCTGATCCTCGAGATCGTCGACAACGACGCAGCCTACGACGCGCTGGCGACGCAGATCGCGGGCGGCAACGCGCCCGACATTGTCGGTCCCGTTGGCATCCGCGGTCGTGACAGCTTCAAGGGCGCCTGGCTCGATCTACAGCCCCTGATCGACGCGAACAACTACGATCTCAGTGATTTCGACCCCGCTATGGTCGACTTCTATCACGTTCAGGAGGAGGGCCAGCTAGGTATCCCCTTCGCTATCTTCCCCTCCTTCGTGATATACAATGAGGACCTGTTCGATGAGGCCGGCCTGGCCTATCCCCCCCACGAGCACGGTGCCCCTTACGTCGACGCCGACGGAGAGGAACGCGAGTGGAATATGGATACGTTGCGCGACCTGGCTATGCAGCTTTCGGTCGACTCCAACGGCTTCGACGCTACGGAACCCGATTTCGACCCGGAGAGCATCGTCCAGTTCGGCTGGATGAACCAGTGGACCGATCCGCGCGGTATCGGCACCTTCTTCGGTGCCGGCTCGCTCGTCGATCAGGATGGCAATGCTCAGATCCCGGATCCCTGGCGTGATGCCTGGAACTGGACTTACGACGGCTGGTGGGAGGACTGGTTCATCCCCAACGGCCCGTACGGAGGCGCCGACTTCTTGCAGAGCGACGGCGGCCCCTTCGGCTCCGGCAACCTAGGGATGGTTCACCTCCACATGTGGTACGTGGCCCCCTGGTCACTGGGCAACGTCGATTTCGACTGGGACCTAGCGGCTACCCCGTCCTACGAGGGCAATATCACGGCCAAGATGCACGCCGACACCTTCGGCATTATGCGGACATCTGAGCACCCGGAGGAGGCGTTCGAGGTTCTCACTTACCTGCTCAGCGAGGAAGTCGCTCCGGAACTGCTCAACATCTACGGTGGTATGCCGGCCCGCCTCAGCTTGCAGGAGACGTGGCTGGACAACTACGCCGAGGAGAACTTCCCGGGGAGAGACATCGACTTTGACGTGGCCGTCGAGGCGATGGGCTACGCCGACAACCCCAACCACGAGAGCTGGATGCCCAGCTTCCTGGAGACCACCGACCGCTACAACGAGTTCTGGAACAATCTGGCCAATGAGCCCGGCCTGGACGTGGATGCTGAGATCGAGATCCTTCTCGAGGACCTGCAGGCCATCTTTGAGGCTGCCGAGGAGTAGCTTCATAGACGACGGCAGGAGACACTAGACGGCTCTGTCTGGGGATGCCGGCTGTGCCATCAAGGCGGGCCGGCATCCCTTGAACCCACAGATTGGGGGAAAGTATGTTGGAGAGCGTTACAAAACGTCTGCCACTCCGCAGCCAAGTCACAACAAAAACACGGTCCAAGCTGGAGAGACGCAAGATGTGGTGGGGAATCCTGTTCATCAGCCCCTGGATCATCGGTTTCCTGGCCTTTTATCTCATTCCGATGGTCGCGTCCTTTGGATTCTCCCTCTATAACTTCCCCCTCGCCAACCCCGATCAGGCGAGGTTCATCGGCCTGTCCAACTGGCAGCGCATGATCTTCAGGGATGCCGAGGTGCCCCTGTCCTTCTACCGTGTCTTCAAGTTCGGGGCGATCTCCCTGCCAATCACGATGGGGTTTGCCTTTTTCGTGGCGATGTTGATGAACTCAAAACACGTCTGGGGGAAAGGTGTCTTCCGAGCCCTGTTCTACGTGCCGTCAATGATTCCCCTCGTCGCGACGGTGCTGATCTGGAACGGGGTCTTTAATGAGCATACGGGGTGGATCAACCTATTCCTCGAGAACGTGCTGGGGATACCAGCAATCGGGGTCGAGGGGATTCGCTGGACCCAGAACCCCCGGCTGGTCTACTTCACGTACACCGGAATGGGGCTGTGGGGCATTGGCAGCGCGATGATGGTCTACCTGGCAGGTCTCCAGGGCGTGCCAACCGAGCTCTATGATGCGGCCACGGTGGACGGGGCTGGCTGGTGGGCACGTCTGCGCCATGTTACCCTGCCAATGATCTCACCCGTCATCTTCTACCAGCTTATCCTCAGTCTCATCGGCCTGCTCCAGTATTTCCTGGCGCCTTTCGTCCTCAACCGAGGGGATGGGTCGCCCCAGGGCACCACCCGCTTCATCATGGTCTATTTCTACAAGCAGGCCTTCACCTTCTTCAACATGGGATACGGAGCCGCGTTGGCCTGGGCCTTGTTTATCGTGGCGCTCATACTGACCATCGCCCTCTTTGCAACAGCCAGGTATTGGGTCTACTATGCTTCCGGGGAGGAGAACTGATGACCAACTCAAGGACACCACACTCTCGTAAGGGTCTGATCGGAACGCAGCAGCGATCCAGGCTTCGGAGGGCTGTAAGGGGTGCGTGGGTCACGGGTTTCGCCATCCTCGTCGTGGTCACTTTTCTAGCGCCTTTGGGATACGGCATCACGATGGCACTGAAGACCGACAGTCAGATCTCCAAGACGGGGGCTCCCATCTGGCCAGCTTCGGAAAGGACCTTCACCTATGAGGGTCAAGACTACGAGATCTATCGGGTGCCCACCGAGTCCGGTATAGAGGAGTGGGCCCTGGTGGAGAAGAGGCGTGAAGAGAGCTGGTTCGTGGATCCAGCGAATCCAGAGGCCGGCTTGATCCAATGGGAAGGCAGGTGGCGCACGCTCGACCGGGCGTGGGAGCCCGACGCCCAATGGGATAACTTCCGGAAGGCGTGGGACACGATCAACTATCCCCGGCTGATGCGTAATACGCTGATGTACGCCTTGTTGAGTACGTTTGGAGCCGTCTTCTCGGGCGCCATAGTGGCGTACGGCTTCGCGCGATTCCCGATCCCAAGAAAGAATACCCTGTTCTTGGTGGTCATCGCCACCATCATCCTCCCCCCAGCCGTGACCCTCATCCCCACTTACGCCTTCTTCAACCGCATTGGATGGGTAGGAACGTGGCTACCGCTGATCGTACCGGCTTACTTCTCCAATGGGTACAACGTCTTCTTGCTGCGCCAGTTCTTCCTTACCATTCCCACTGAACTGGACGACGCCGCGACGATCGACGGCGCCAGCCCGTTACGGATTTTTACGTCCATCATCTTGCCCAACTCCAAGCCTGCGCTTGTTGCGGTGGCCCTCTTTCACTTCTTCTACTGCTGGAACGACTTCTTCGGGCCGCTGATCTACCTGGCCGGGAAGCCGGAGCTGCAACCGATAACCGTGGGACTCACGGCGTTCAATCACCTCTACTCCCAAAGTAGGAACATGATCCAGGCAGCGTCTCTCATCGCGGTGATCGTCCCTTTGGTCATCTTCTTCATTGCGCAGCGGTACTTCGTGCAGGGAGTGGTCATCACAGGGGTCGAGAAGTAGGGGTAGGAGTGGATGGCAAAAGCGTGGTCGGTGCTGACGGTCTCGCTGCTCCTCGTGTGCGCTGCCTGCGGTGGCGGAGCCGTGCCATCCACGCCTTCCCCGGTCGATCCCTCACCAACGCCGCTCGCCGGTTCCCGTGCGCTGCCAACCCCGGCGCCTGACATCCTCTACGTAGACGCAGGCCGACGGCTCGGGGCCATCAGCCCCTTTGTGTATGGGACCAACTACGGTCCCTGGTCGATCGTCCCTTTTGACCTCCAGTCCCAGGCTCGGACAGCTGGCATAACCTACCTGCGCCTGCCGGGGGGAAACTGGGGTGACCAGCACAATCTGCGTCCTTTCCACATCCACCCCCTCATCGACATGGCCCAGCAGATGGGCGCCGAGCCCAGCATAAGCGTCCGTTTGGAGGGCGGCACGCCCGAGCAGGGCGCTGATGTCGTGCGGTACGTCAACCTTGAGCAGGGCTACGGGGTGCGCTACTGGAGCATCGGAAACGAGCCCAGCCTCTACGATGGCTACACCGTCGACCGGTACAACGCCGAGTGGCGCCTCTTCGCCGAGGCGATGCTGGCTGTCGATCCCTCCATTCTGCTGGTCGGCCCCGACATTCATCAGTACACCTCCGACCTCGCCACGGACCCGAAGGATGCCGCTGACCATGATTGGATGCGCGGCTTTCTGGAAGCAAACGGGGACCTGGTTGATGTCGTGTCTATCCATCGCTACCCTTTCCCAGCAAGCATGGCGGACGCAACGACGACTGTCGACGATCTCCGCGCCAATAGCCGTGAATGGGACGAGATCACCCCCCATCTCCGGGAGGTGGTGCGCCAGGCGCTTGGGCGGGATCTGCCCATTGCCGTCACCGAGGTCAACACGCACTGGAGCACCGCCGTCGGTGGGGAGGCCACGCCAGACTCATTCTACGCTGCCATCTGGTGGGCCGATGTTCTGGGACGGCTGATTCGCCAGCGCGTCGAGATCGTGGCGCACTTCACGCTCCACAGCAAGAACTCCATCGGCGGATGGGGTCTCCTCGGTCAGTCCGACGTGCGCCCCGCTTACCACGTCTACCAGATCTACCAGCGCTTCGGCGACCAGCTGGTCTATGCATCGTCCGGGGACCCCGACCTCTCCATTTACGCTGCCCTCAACGACACCGGTGCCCTGACGCTGGTTGTGATCAACCTGGGGCCGGAAGAGAAGGTGCGCACGCTCCGCGTGGAGGGCTTTGCACCCGCCGAGGCCCAGCAGTGGCTGTTCGATATCGATCACGATGCCGAGCTGATCGCTACGGAGACCCTCGACGATCGCATCGCGCTGCCGGCGCAGTCCGTAACGTTGTTCGTACTCGACGGGTAGCAATCCGAGGCCCGTCAGCCCGGCGTCTCCGCCTCTTTTCGGGCTGGTACGCTTCTACGGCCGTTACCAGGCCCTGCGGGGCGACACCGAAGGACCGACGCACGCAAGCAGAGAGATAAAGCCCTAGGCCTGGTCACCGTGACCGCGCCGCCGGCTGCACGATTTCCGGGACAGGAGGCTTCCATTGTCAATCCAATTCCCCTATAAGGACGCAGATCGGCCCATCTCCCAGAGGGTGGAGGACCTGTTGAGCCGCATGACGCTGGCTGAGAAGGCCGGTCAGATGTGCCAGATGAACGGCCGGGAGGATCCCGAGAAGTGGCTGGGCGATCATCTCGTCGGCGCGTTCCTCCATATGCTGGGGGAGGAGACGAACGCCCTCCAGAGACTGGCCTCAGAGACGCGACTCGGCATCCCCCTTCTCTTCGGCATCGATGCGATCCACGGCCATGCCTTCTGGCCCACCTCGACTGTCTTCCCGACCCAGCTAGCGCTCTCATGCACATGGAATCCCGAATTGGTTGAGGAGGTTGGCCGTGTGACCGCCAAAGAGGTCGCCCACACAGGCGTGCACTGGACCTTCTCACCCGTCTTGGGCGTCGCGCGAGACCTGCGCTGGGGCCGGATAGGCGAGACGTTCGGGGAGGACCCCTACCTGGTCTCCGTGCTCGGTAGTGCCCTGGTGCGTGGGTACCAGGGAGAGGATCTCTCAGCTCCTGATACCATCGCCGCCTGCGGCAAGCACTACGCCGGTTACTCCGGCACCCAGGGTGGACGTGATTCTTCGGAGGCTGCCCTCTCGGAACGTATGCTCCGCTCTACCTACCTGCCGCCCTTCCACGCCGCGGTTGAAGTCGGCTGCGCCACCCTCATGGCCGGCTACCAGGCTATCGACGGCACCCCTTGCTCTTCCCACCGCTGGCTCCTGACCGAAGTACTGCGCGGCGAGTGGGGGTTCCGGGGTTTGGTGGTCTCCGATTGGAAGAATGTCGAGCATATGCATGATGAGCAACGTGTCTCCCCCGATCTGATGGACGCCACGCTCCGCCTCGTCTCGGCGGGGAACGACATGGCTATGAACACCCCGGGGTTCACGGAGCTCGTCATCGACCTGGTGGAACGAGGGCAGCTCGACGAGGCCCTAGTCGATCAGGCCGTCCGCAACGTCCTCCGCCTCAAGTTCGAGATCGGTCTCTTCGACGAGAATCGCTATGCCGACCTGGAGGGCGGGGCAGAGATCATCGGCTCCGCCCCTCACGGGGCGGTGGCGCTGGAGAGCGCCTGCCAATCCCTGGTGCTGCTCAAGAACGAGGACGCATGTCTCCCCCTCTCCCCGAAGGTCAGGCGTATCGCCGTCATCGGCCCCAACGCCGACGAGCCCCAGGCCCAGTTGGGCGACTGGGTGATGTGGAGCGGCCAGTTGGGCGAGGCCGCCCTGCCCGACCGCGCCCGCGAGAGTGTGGTCACGGTGCTGGATGGCATCCGTGCCCGAGCGGGAGATTGCTGCTCGGTGGACTACGCCCGCGGCTGCGACGTGGTCGATCCGGGAGTTGAGGGGATTCCCCAAGCGGCTGCCCTGGCGGCTGCGGCTGACGTCGCCATCGTCGTGGTGGGAGATAGTCTCGAGCAGATTGGAGAGACCAAGGATCGAGCGAACCTGGACTTGACCGGCGGCCAGCAGGCCCTGCTGGAGGCCGTCCACGCCACTGGGACACCCATGGTGGCGGTGCTCATCAGTTCTAAGCCGCTGACGGTTCCCTGGATCGCCGAGCACGCGCAGGCGCTGCTGGCAGCCTGGAACCCCGGGCACGAGGGGGGCACGGCCGTCGCCGAGATCCTGTTTGGCGACCGAAACCCCAGCGGCAAGCTGACCATCTCCTTCCCCTACCACGTGGGGCAGCAGCCAGTCTACTACAACCTGATTCCGGGTTGGCACGGGAAGCCCAGGTACGTGGATCTGCCAGCCGAGCCGCTCTTCCCCTTTGGATACGGCTTGAGCTACACCCGCTTCGACTACGCCAACCTGGAGCTCGCTTCCCACGCGCTGGCGGAAGGCGAGACGCTGAACGTCGCGGTGGACGTCCAGAACGTTGGGGATCGATCGGGGGTCGAGATCGTGCAGTTGTACGTCAATGATCTCTTCAGCTCGGTCACCACGCCGCTGAAGGAACTGAAGGGCTTCGCGCGCGTCGACCTGGGGCCAGGTGAGCGGAAGACCGTCGAGTTCGCCCTCCCCTACCACCAGTTAGCGTTGGTCAACGCGGAGATGGAGACGGTGGTGGAACCAGGCATGTTCGAGGTGATGGTGGGTAGCTCATCGCGGGATGAAAATCTGCTCAGAGATCGCTTCGAGGTCGTAGCCCAGCCCTAATGACAACATGAACGACTACCATCCTCCGACTGAGGGCTCCAAAGACCAGGGCCGCTTTGACGATCAGCGGCGCGAGTACGTCATCACGCGTCCCGATACACCGCTCCCTTGGATCAACTACCTCGGCTCCGAGAGGTACTTCGGGCTGATCTCGAACACAGCGGGTGGATTCAGCTTCTATCGTGATGCGAGGCTCCGGCGCATCACCCGCTATCGCTACAACAACGTCCCTCTCGATTGCGGCGGGCGCTACATCTACTTGCGCGATAATGACACTGGGGCTTTCTGGTCTCCCTCGTGGCAGCCGACGCGCCACGACCTGGAGGCTTACACCTGCCGGCACGGGTTGGGCTACACCATCATCAGCTCAAGTCATGCGGGAATCGCAGCTCAGACGCGCTACTTCGTGCCGTTGGGCCAGGATCTGGAGATATGGGAGGTGGTGGTCACCAACAAACGCGCCAAACCGGCCCGCCTCTCGGTCTTCTCCGCCATCGAGTTCTGTCTGTGGGATGCCTGGGACGACGCAGCCAACTACCAGCGCAACTTCAACATCGGCGAGGTCGAGGTTGCCGACGGCGTGATCTACCATAAGACCGAGTATCGCGAGCGGCGAAACCACTTCGCGTTCTTCGCCTGCTCGGAGCCCCTGGCAGGGTTCGACACCCAGCGCGAGGTCTTCCTCGGCCCCTACCGCGGCTGGGACAGCCCGGCGGCGGTCGAGCGAGGGGCATCTTTCGACTCCATCGCCCACGGTTGGGCGCCGATCGGGTCCCATCACGTTCGACTCGATCTGGCTCCAGGGGAGACACGGCAGGTGCTTTTCCTGCTGGGCTATCACGAGAACCCCCAGAAGCGGAAGTTCGACCCACCCGGTTCGAACTCGATCGACAAGACGATGGTACGGCCCGTGATTCAGCGTTACCTCGATCCGGGGGTGGTCGATACGGCCTGCGCCGCCCTCCGTGCTCATTGGGACGCGTTGCTGGATCGGTTCCAGGTGGAGACACCGGACGTCCACACCGATCGTATGGTCAACATCTGGAACGCCTACCAGTGCATGGTCACCTTCAACCTGTCCCGGTCTGCGTCCTACTTCGAGTCGGGCGTGGGCCGTGGGATGGGGTTCCGGGACTCGAATCAGGACATATTAGGGTTCGTCCATATGGTTCCGGAGCGCGTTCGAGAGCGCATCCTGGACCTGGCGGCGACCCAGCTGGATAACGGCGGGGCCCATCACCAGTATCAACCCCTCACCAAACGAGGCAATGACGCTGTGGGAGGCGGCTTCAATGACGACCCGCTCTGGCTCGTCCTGGCTGTCGCTGCCTATCTGAAGGAGACCGGGGATGGGGCCATCCTGGACGAGCCGGTGCCCTACAAGAACCAGCCAGGGAGCGAGCAGCCACTCTACGAGCACTTGCGGCGCAGCATCCAGTATACGTTGGATCGGCTAGGACCCCACGGCCTGCCTCTCATAGGTCACGCGGACTGGAACGACTGCCTGAATCTGAACACCTTCTCCCGCGAACCCGGTGAGTCCTTCCAGACCACCGGGAGTGAGGACGGCGGCGTGGCCGAGTCGGTCTTCATCGCCGGCCAGTTCGTCCTGGTCGCGCGGGAGATGAATCAGATCGCCCGCATCTATGGATTGACGGAGGAGGCCCTCCGGTACGCGAACGCGGCGGATAGGATGGAGACCGCCGTTCTCAAGTATGGCTGGGACGGAGAGTGGTTCCTCCGTGCCTACGACCATTTTGGTGACAAGGTCGGATCCCGCGAATGCCAGGAGGGGCAGATCTTCGTCGAGCCGCAGGGAATCTGCATCATGGGCGGCGCTGGTCTGGAGGACGGCCGCGCCCAGCGCGCGCTGGATGCGGTCGCGGACCGGCTGGCTACGGAGCATGGCATTCTCCTCCATCAGCCGGCGTACACCCACTACTATCTCAACCTGGGAGAGATATCGTCCTATCCGCCCGGCTATAAGGAAAACGCCAGCGTCTTCTGCCACACCAACCCCTGGATTATGATCGCCGAGACGATGGTCGGACGCGGCGACCGGGCTCACGACTACTACACCCGCATCAACCCATCCGCGCGGGAACGCATCAGCGAGGTCCATCGCTGCGAGCCCTACGTCTACGCCCAGATGATCGCGGGCAAGGATGCGCCCACCCACGGTGAGGCCAAGAACTCCTGGCTTACGGGCACAGCGGCCTGGAACTACGTGGCGATCACTCAGTGGATCCTCGGTATCCGGCCATCATACGAAGGCCTGCAGATCGCCCCGGTGATTCCCAGCAGTTGGACCGGGTTTAGGGCCAGACGAATTTTCCGCGGGGTGGTATATGACATCAATGTGCGGCGGGAGGGGCCGGGCAACGATGTCTCCCTTCTTGTTGATGGCCGATCAGTCGCCGGGAATACCGTTCCCTGCCCGCCACAGGGCACGGCGGAGATTGCTGTCGAGGCTGTGCTGAGATGAGCGATAGGAGATCCAGATGAGCAAGCTGTGGATTGGTCTGTTGGCCCTGCCGGCGATGCTGGCTGCGTGTGCCGGGCCAGACCCGTCACCCACACCTACGCCAGTCCCCACGGGGACGCCGACGCCGGTCCCGCCCACGGCGACCCCCCTCCCCCCCACGCCGACACAGGCCCCACCGACGGCGACTCCCACCACCGACTGGGACCTGGTCTGGGCCGATGAGTTTGACGCACCCGACGGCGCCTCACCCGATCCCGAAAGGTGGTCGTTCAACACCGGCGGTGGTGGCTGGGGGAACGGCGAGCGGCAGTACTACACCGATCGGGCCGAGAACGCGGTCATCGAGGACGGCGTGCTGCGCATCTGCGCCCGGGAGGAGGAAGAGCCTTACCGCGGTTACCGCTACACCTCGGCCCGATTGGTGACCAAGCGCAAAGGGGACTGGACGTACGGGCGCTTCGAGGTGCGCGCCCGGCTGCCCGCGGGTCAGGGCGTTTGGCCCGCCATCTGGATGTTGCCCTCCCACATGGCGTATGGCGGCTGGCCGATGGGTGGCGAGATCGACATCATGGAGATGGTGGGGCACGACCCGATCCGCGTCCACGGCACTCTCCACTACGGCGACCCGCACACATACACTGGTCACTACTACGTCCTCCGTACTGGCGACACCTTCGCCGACGATTTTCATACCTTCTCTCTGGAGTGGGAGCCGGGTGAGATTCGCTGGTACGTCGATGGCTACTATTACCAGACCCAGACCGAATGGTTCACGTCCAAGCTGGATGCTGAGTATCCAGCCCCTTTCGACCGGCCGTTCCATCTGCTCCTCAACGTGGCAGTAGGCGGGCGCTGGCCGGGAAATCCCGACGAGACGACCGAGTTCCCCGAGTGTATGGCCGTCGACTACGTTCGTGTGTATCAGAGCCCAGAGCTGGCGGAGTAACGTGTCTCGGTTTCCAAGGGCAGGGCCTAGAGTGCAACAGACTGGCAGAAGGGAGCGTCTTATGAGGCAGAATAGTCTTCGACTAGCCCTGCTGGCACTGTTCATTCTTCTGACGGCTTTCGCGTGCAGACAAGCCCCGCCTTCGCCGGAAGATCCAACCGCACTGCCGTCGCCCACCTCGTCGCCGGCACCAGCCACCGCGGAACCCACCACAACACCGTCGCCCGAGGCGCCCTCTGCCGCAAAGCCACTGGCGCCACAGGGCGTCCCGCAGGAGACTTACTACGCTCCGTTCCCCGTGCGCATAACCCTGGATGGCGATCTCAGTGATTGGACCGGTGTGCCCCGTGTCACCATTCCGGCGGAGGCCGAGGAATACCCGAGTCTGTCCGGCGTAACCTTTGCGGCCGCGGCCGACGAAACCCACCTCTACTTCATGGGCGACGTGACCGACCACAAGATCATCAGCGGTGAGCATGGCACCAACTACTGGAATGAGGACTCGGTGGAGTTCTACGTGAACGCCACAGGAGACCTCAGCCTGACAACCTACCGCGATGGCGTGGCGCAGATCACGGTTCCTCCCCTGAACATCCGGCGGGGCCCCGAGGAGTCCGTCATCGGTGGTGTACGGGGTGACACAACGGACGCACAGGTCGCAGCCGTCGAGACCGACGAAGGCTACGTCGTGGAGGTAGCTGTCCCTCTCAAGAACGACGTATGGAACATCCGGCTCGATCATGGCAATGTCATCGGCTTCCAGGTCCATCTCAACAGCGCTTCGACGTCTAGCCGCGATCTAAAGGTCATGTGGTCAGCATTCGACAAATCGGATGCGTCGTATCACAACCCCAGCGTGTTTGGCGAGCTGATCTTCTTCGAGATCGGTCAGACCGAGGTGTCCAAGGTCGAGCCAACCCCCGGCCCCACTGCCATCCCGGTCCCGGAGGATGCCGCCTACAAGCAGGCCGATCTGCCCATCGAGGATCGAGTGACCGATCTCTTGGAGCGTATGACGCTAGAGGAGAAGGTCGGGCAGATGACCCTGGTCGAAAAGGGCAGCATCGTGGAGGAAGACATCGCCCCGCGTGGGATCGGGGGTCTGCTGAGCGGGGGTGGCGGTTACCCCGAGACCAACACCGCCGAGGCGTGGGCGGACATGGTCGACGGCTTCCAGGAGCAGGCGCTAGCGTCGCGCCTGGGCGTACCCCTCATATACGGCGCCGACGCCGTCCACGGTCACAACAACGTCTACGGGGCCGTAATCTTCCCCCACAATATCGGGCTAGGCGCAGCCGGCGACCCGGAGCTGATGGAGCGTATCGGCCGGGAGACCGCCGCCGAGATGGTCGCCACGGGCATCTACTGGAACTACGCGCCGGCGGTCTCCGTGCCCCAGGACATCCGCTGGGGGCGCACGTACGAGGGGTATAGCGAGGACACGGAGCTCGTATCAACGCTGGCGACTGCTTATCTGCGCGGGCTGCAGGGCAATGACCTGGGCGCGCCGGACACCGTCTTGGCCACGCCCAAGCACTTCGTCGGCGATGGCGGGACGGCATGGGGCAGCTCCACCACCCCGGGCTACGAGATCGACCAGGGCGTGACCGAGGTGGACGAGGCCACGCTGCGCGCGGTGCACCTGCCCCCCTACGCCGCCGCCATCGAGGCGGGAGCCAGGAGCATCATGATCACCTACTCCAGCTGGGGCAGGATGAAGATGCACGCCCAGGAGTACCTGATCAGCGACGTGCTCAGGGGTGAGGGGCCTGACGGGCTGGGCTTCGATGGATTCTTGGTCTCTGACTGGGGCGCCATCGATCAGATCGCCGATGATTACGGCGAGGCCGTCGTGACGGCCATCAACGCCGGCATCGATATGAACATGGTCCCCTACGACTACGGGCGCTTCATAGACACGTTGATCCAGGCCGTCGAGAGGGGCGATGTACCCGACGAGCGCATCGACGACGCCGTGCGGCGTATCCTGACGGTCAAGTTCGAGATGGGCCTGTTCAACCATCCCTTCTCCAATGAATCCTCACTCGCGGCGGTGGGCTCTCAGGAACACCGTGCCCTGGCGCGGGAGGCGGTGAGCAAATCGCTGGTCCTCCTCAAGAACGACGACAACACCCTCCCGCTGTCGAAGGAGACACCGTCGATCACCGTGGTCGGTGCAGCAGCCGACGACGTGGGGACGCAGTGCGGTGGCTGGACCATCGAATGGCAGGGGGAAACGGGAGACATCACCCCGGGAACCACAATCCTGGAGGGTATTCAGGGCGCGGTCTCGCCGAACACGGCGATCGACTATGACCCCTATGGGCACTTCGAGGCCCCGGCCGACGTCTGCGTTGCGGTGATTGGCGAGGAGCCTTATGCCGAGGGCCAGGGCGACAGCGATAGGTTGTCCCTGCCCATCGCCGACATACGGATGCTCAGGCGCCTGCCCGATCAGTGCGATAGGATCGTCGTCGTACTCCTCTCTGGCCGCCCGATGATAGTGACCGATTACCTCGGTGAATGGGATGCGTTTGTGGCCGCCTGGCTGCCGGGCACCGAGGGCCAGGGCGTGGCCGATGTCCTGTTTGGTGACGTGACGTTCAGCGGCCGACTCCCCTACACCTGGCCGCGCTCGGTGGACCAGCTGCCCCTGAGCGCGCTCCAGGCCAGTGGCGAGGAGCCGCTGTTCCCGTTCGGCTATGGACTACCGTAGAGAACCGAGGACTCCGTCACCAAGGCTGAACCGGTGAGACCTGCCAATGGACAACACTCTGTTCGATGATCAGGGCCGTTTCGTGCTCCGCGACTTCGCGCGAGCACGCCCCTTCTCAAGCTTCCTCCCCGGCGTTGCCGGGCCACTGGGCATCCCCATGTGGGTGTTCTACGTCAACCGTGGGCAGGCGATTGCCAGCTTCGGGATTGAGAACAAGGACGACCCCATCATGGAGTTCCAGCCGGCCAACAAAGCCTACCAGACGACACCCTATACCGGCTTTCGCACCTTCCTGAAGCTGAGACGCGGGACGACTCAGGCTATCTACGAGCCCTTCGCCCCCTGGAACAGGGACGATGAGACTCGGATGCACATCGGGATGAACAAGCTGGAGCTGCGTGCGACCAGCGCGGAGCACGGGCTCCAGACCGAGCTCGCGTATTTCACGCTGCCCGGTGAGCCCTTCGCGGGGCTGGTGCGGCAGGTCAAGGTGACAAATCACGCCACCAATCCAGTGGGCCTCGAGATGCTAGACGGGTTGACCCGCTTGCTGCCCTACGGCGTTGACAACTGGGGCCTCAAACAGATCAGCCGTACCCTCGAGGCCTGGATGGCCGTGTTCAATCTGGACGAGAATCTCCCCTTCTACCGCCTCCGGGCCAGCGCCGGCGACACGGCGCAGGTGACCGAGATCGAGGCTGGCCACTTCTACCTGGCCTTCGACACCTCCGGACGACGGCTTCCCGTCTTCGTAGATCCCGTCGTCGTGTTCGACCAGAACACCACCCTGAGCCATCCGGACGGGTTCGCCCGTCGATCGTTGGCCGACCTCGCCCAGTGCCCACAGATCACGACCGGGCGGACCCCCTGTGGCTTCTGCGGGTCGGAGACCGTGCTGGACCCGGGCGAGGGGACCACTGTCTACGCCATCATTGGCCACACTGGCAACCTCGAAACCATCCGTCGCGACGCCTCGCGGCTGGCGACACCTGCCTACGTGCGACAGAAGCGTCGTGAGGCCGTCCGGCTGGTCGACGAGCTGACCGACGTGGTGGCCACCTCGACGTCATCCCCCCGCTTTGATGCCTACGTCCGGCAGACCTTTCTGGACAACGTGCTACGCGGGGGCTGGCCCCTCCTCCTCGGCGACGAAGAGGATCCTACCGTGTACCACGTCTACTCGCGCAAGCACGGCGACCTTGAGCGCGACTACAACTACTTCAACGTCGCCCCGGAGCCGTACTCCCAGGGCAACGCCAACTACCGCGACGTGAACCAGAATCGGCGCTGCGACGTCCTGCTCGAGCCGCAGACCGGGGCGTTCAACATCCGCTCCTTCCTCGGTCTGATCCAGGCCGACGGGTACAATCCGCTGGTGGTCGAAGGCAGCCGCTTCACGCTGCTCCCCAAGCATCACGCTTCTGTGCTGGCTATGGTGGAGCATCCGGAGGGATTGGAACCGCTGCTGGAACAGCGCTTTACCCCCGGTCAGCTGCTGCGGGCCATCGCCGATGCGGAGCTGGGCCTCCGGGTCAGCCCGGAGACCTTCATCGCCGAGACATTGACTCGTGCAGAGCAGCACGTCCAGGCCGCCCCTGGCGAGGGCTACTGGATCGATCACTGGACCTACAATCTGGATCTGATCGACACCTATCTCGCGGTCTACCCCGACCGCCAAGATGAACTTCTGTTCAGCAACCCGACGGTCCCCTACTACGATAGCCCCATCATTGTGCAGCCCCGCGCCCGGAAGATCGTGCTCACCGACGACGGGCGGGTGCGCCAGTACGGCGCCGTGGTGGAGGATCGGGAGAAGGCAGCCCTGATCGCGTCCCGGACCGAGTCGCCTAACCTGGTGCGCACGGGCCGGGGTGAGGTGTATCGCACCACGGTCTTCGCCAAGTTGGTAGGCCTGGCGCTGCTTAAGTTCGCCACCCTTGATCCGCTGGGCATGGGTGTAGAGATGGAGGCCGGCAAGCCGGGTTGGTACGACGCCCTCAACGGACTTCCGGGCTTGCTCGGGTCGTCCCTGTGCGACACGTACGAGCTGGAGCGCCTGCTGACGTTCCTCTTGGAGGCCATGGCGCAGACCGAAGCGGACACGGTCAACCTGCCGGTAGAACAACACGATCTTCTCCGCACCGTCCAGCGGCTATTGACTGCGTGGAGCGACTCCCGTGATCCCGAGCGTGATGTCCGTTACTGGGATGCCGTTGCCACGGCCCGCGAGACCTACCGCGACCACGTTCGTCTCGGCTTCGAGGGAAAGACACGCGCCCCGTCCTTCGACGCCCTGACGGACACGCTGACGGCTTTCCGCGCCAAGGTACGCACCGGGATCGAGCGCGCGATCGCTATGAACGACGGCGTGCCTCCCACCTATGTCGCGTACAACGTCATCGACTACGAGACAGTCACCGACGCGGACGGGAGCATACAGCGCGACGACGACGGTCGACGCTTCGTCAGGCCTCTCCGGTTCGAGCCGCACGTGTTACCTCTCTTTCTCGAGGGACTAGTGCACGCGCTTAGAACAGCAGATACGGTGAAGGGCGCGCGGGAGCTCCACGTCCGGGTCAAGGAAAGCCCTCTCTATGACCGGCCCCTGGGGATGTACAAAGTCAACGCACCGCTGGACGGAGAATCCCACGAGCTCGGCCGCTGCCGGGCCTTCACCCCGGGCTGGCTGGAGAATGAGTCGATCTGGCTCCATATGGAGTACAAGTATCTGCTGGAGGTTCTGCGGTCAGGGCTCTATACCCAGTTCTACGAGGACTTCCAGCGCGCCATGATCTGCTTCCAGGATCCGGCGGTCTACGGCCGCAGCCCGCTGGAGAACTCATCGTTCCTGGTTAGCACCGCTCACCCCGATGCTTCTCTGCACGGCGCGGGCTTCGTGGCCCGGCTCACGGGGGCCACGGCCGAGTTTCTCAGCATGTGGAGCCTGATGATGGTCGGCCAACACCCCTTCTTCATCCAGGACGGCGGCCTCTGCCTCACCTTCAGCCCGGCGCTGCCCGGTTGGCTGTTTGATGAAGAGGGTGTGCTGCGATTTACCTTCTTAGGCCATTCGAACGTCACCTACCACAATCCGGACCGCGCTGACATCTTCCCGGACACGGCATCCATCGCCCGCACGGTCCTCCATTTCGCGGACGGCCCAGTGGTCGACTTATCCGCGCCCATCGTCCCGCCACCTTATGCCGCCCAGGTCCGGGCGGGTCGGGTCCGGCGGATCGACGTCTTCCTGGAGCCGAGAGAGTGACAGCCCGGCATGAAGAAGACAGGCGGTGTACGGTGATCCGCACGAAGAGAGGCCCCATCGATGGCTGACCCTGTTGTAAGAGCTGAGCATCTCCGCAAGCATTTCCGGGTCCTCAACCGTCGCGAGGGGCTGTCGGGCGCGATGAGGGATCTCTTCTCGGGTGATTACAGGACAGTCCGGGCAGTCGACGATATCTCCTTCGACATCCACGCCGGCGAGATGGTTGGCTATATCGGTCCAAACGGAGCTGGCAAGTCCACGACCATCAAGATGATGACTGGCGTGCTGAAACCGACCGACGGCGCGCTTCTGGTGGACGGGAACGCGCCCTATGCGAATCGGCAGCGAAACGCCCAGAGAATTGGTGTTGTACTTGGCCAACGAACTCAGTTGTGGTGGGACTTGCCAGTGATCGAGTCGTTCAAGATCCTCAAAGAGATCTACCGCGTGAGCGACGAGGCCTACAAGACCAACCTGGGACTCTTCGATGATCTTGTCGATCTGAAGGCCCTCTACGCGACACCGGTGAGGAAGCTCTCTCTGGGTCAGCGGATGTTGTGCGACATCACCGCCTCCTTTCTGCACAATCCGCAGATCGTCTTCCTCGACGAGCCTTCCATCGGCCTCGATGTCTCGGTCAAGAACAAGATCCGCTCGCTGATCAGAGAGCTGAATCAGGTCCAGCGCACGACCATCATCCTGACCACCCACGATTTGGGCGATGTCCAGGCCTTGTGCCAGCGCATCATCATTATTGACCACGGCAAGATCATCTATGACGGCCCGATTGCCAAGGTCACCGCGCTATTTGGCGCCTTTCGGACGTTGAAGGTGCAGATTCATAACTATCGAGAGGATACATCGGATCAGCTCCAGACTGCGTTGAAGGGCAGGTTTGCTGGCGATAGCGCCATAGCAGTTGAGCACACGGAGGCTGGATGGACCGATATCACCGTGAATCAGGATCAGGTCCCTTTACTGAAGGTACTCCACCTCGTGATGGAGCAATTCCCCGTCAGAGACGTGCGCATTGTTGAGATCTCCATGGAGAACGTGGTGCAACAGATCTACGAGGGAGCTTTGGCATGAGGTCCTATCTCGCTTTGGCCAGGAGCTCCTTCATGGCCGCGATGATGTACAGATTCAGCTTCTTCTTCACCCTCATCGGCAACCTCCTGTATATCGTCCTGCTCTACTTCCTGTGGGGCAGCATCTACCGTGACGCCGATACGATCCGTGGGATGTCCTTCGATCAGGCCTTCGTCTACGTGGCATTGGCCGGCTCAATCTTCACGATGGTCACAACCTGGGCCGACTGGGAGATCTCTTACCGGATCACCAGCGGCAGCATCATCATGGATCTCATGAAGCCGGTCGATTTCCAGCTGTACTCGTTGAGCCGGTCGGCTGGGTTCCTGATCTTCAATGTCACGATGATCGCTCTTCCTTCTGCGCTGGCGCTGTTCCTCTTCTTCGGAGCTGAGATTGAGATGGGAACAGGGCTCCTTCTCCTTCCCGTGGGGCTGCTCATGGCCTTCTTGATCAGTTTCGCCATCGACTACATCGTTGGCCTCACCTCGTTCTACACGGAATCGATATGGGGCATTAGCGTCACCAAGGAGATTATCACCACGCTCCTCTCAGGGGCGTTGGTGCCTCTCCAGTTCTTCCCGGATGTCGCCCAACGATTCCTGCGCCTCCTCCCATTCCAGGCCATATACCACGTCCCGCTGACGATGCTCACCTCGCCGGACATGGGGCCCGGAGCCTGCGCGGAGTTGCTGGGAACGCAGATACTGTGGGTTCTGATCCTGTTTCTTTTCGGACGATTCCTATTCACGCGGGCAAGCCGAGTGTTGACGGTGAGTGGGGGATAGGATATGCGAACGCTCCTTCGTTACGTACGGCTCTACGTCCTGATCGCCTCCCAGTACGTCAAGGGGCGTATGCAGTACCGGGTCGATTTCCTCATCAGTTCGGTGGGAATGGCGCTCACCAGCGTCGCCACTGTCTTCGTCTTTTGGGTGTTGTTTCGCTCGATCCCCGACCTAGTTGGCTGGAGCTTTCATGAGATCCTGTTCATCTATGCCTTCTATCTCCTCTCGGTCGTGCCGTTGCAGCTCTTCTTTGACCACATCTGGCAGTTACGTTTTCATGTCGTTGAGGGGACGTTCATCAAATACTACCTGCGGCCCATCAACATGATGTTCTACTATATGTCAGACATGGTCGATATCAAGGGTTGGGTCAAGCTGGCTCTGGGTCTGTCCATGCTGATCTATGCGTCGCGACGACTGGGGCTGTCGTGGAATCTGTGGCGCCTGTCTCTGCTGGGCATCGCGCTCTTCAGCTCTTCCTTGGTAGCGATCTCCATTCTGACTGTTGCCGCCTGCGCCACATTCTGGATCATTGGCTCGTTTCCCGTGATGGACCTCGCGATCAAGATTCGAGATTTTTCCCCATATCCTATGACGATTTTCGATGGGTTTTTCCGTTTTCTCTTTACCTACGTCATCCCAATTGGATTTGTGGCCTTCTACCCATCCCAACTCTTCCTACGGCCTGACGAGGTACCCCTGCTTACCTATTTCTCTCCCGTGATGGGGATTGCGTCCTTCGCCCTGGCCTACCTGGTGTGGAGCAAAGGGGTGAGCCAATACACGGGAACTGGCTCATAATCAACTATCCGGGAAGCGTACTATGACCGAAGCCTTCGATTTCCCTCCTGACTTTGTGTGGGGAGCTGCGACCTCATCTTACCAGATCGAGGGAGCGTGGAACGAGGATGGGAAGGGCGAGTCGATCTGGGACCGCTTTTCCCACACCCCGGGCCGGATCAAGAACGGCGACACGGGCGACGTGGCTTGCAATCACTACCACCGCTGGAAAGACGATGTGGCGCTGATGCAGATGCTGGGCCTGCAGGCCTATCGCTTCTCCGTCTCCTGGCCTCGGATCCTGCCTGCCGGACGAGGCGCGGTCAACCCTGCGGGTCTCGACTTCTACGATCGACTGGTGGACGAGCTGCTGGAGGCGGGCATCGAGCCCTTCGTTACCCTGTACCATTGGGACCTGCCCCAGGCGCTGCAGGCGGAGGGAGGATGGCCGGCGCGCTCCACGGCCGAGGCTTTCGTCGACTACGCCGACGGGCTGAGCCGGCGCCTGGGCGACCGGGTCACCCACTGGATCACCCACAACGAGCCTGCCGTCACGGCGTACACCGGCCACCTCCACGGCGCGCATGCCCCTGGTGTGCAGGATATGGCCACGGCCCTGCAGGTCGCTCACCACCTGCTGCTTTCCCACGGGTGGACGGTGGACGTCCTGCGCCGCAACAGCCCGGGTGCCGAGGTGGGCATCACGCTCAACCTGAACTACTCAGTCCCTGCCTCCCCCAGCGCGGTCGATGCCGACAAGACCCGTCGGCACGACGGAATGTGGTATCGCTGGTTCCTCGATCCTCTGGTAGGGCAGCCCTATCCCGCCGATGTCCTCGCCGATCGCGTGGCCGAAGGGGCCGTGTCGCCGGATGGGCTCGCCGTCGTCCAGCCAGGTGATATGGAGACCATCGCTGTCCCCGTTGATTTCCTGGGCGTCAACTACTACCGGCGCGAGGTATTTCGGGATCAGGGAGCGGAAAGCAACCTGCCCCGCGTCGTCTTCGAGTGGCCCAAGTCAGAGACAGACTGGACGGAGATGGGGTGGGAGATCTACCCTGAAGGACTCTATCACGTCTTGATGCGGCTCCATCACGAATATGAGATCCCCAAGCTCTACGTCACGGAGAATGGCTGCAGCTTCTCCGATGAACCGGGGGAGGACGGGAGCGTCCAAGATCAGCGGCGCATCGACTATCTCCAGCGCCACCTCGCCGCAGCTGCCCAAGCGATCAGGCACGGAGCGCCGCTGGCGGGCTACTTCGCATGGTCCCTGCTCGACAATTTCGAGTGGTCCCACGGTTACTCCCAGCGATTTGGGATCATCTGGGTCGATTTCGAGACTGGCCAGCGTGTTCCTAAGGAGAGTGCGCTGTGGTACCGACGTTTTATAGCAGCAGACAGAAGGAGCTAATGATGAACGAGAGCATAGAGAAACGCACGTTGGGCAAGAGCGGCATCCAGGTCACGAAGATGGGCTTCGGCCTGTGGGCCGCTGGCGGCGACTACTGGGGGCCGACGGAGGATCGGAAGGTGCTCGACGCCATCGACCAGGCGTTAGACGCAGGCATCAACTTCTTCGACACAGCCGACGTCTACGGCGGGGGCCACAGCGAGGAACTGCTCGGCCGCGCTATGCGGGGACGCCGCGATCAGTTCGTCGTCGCCACCAAGATCGGATGGCTCAACTTCGACGGCGAGGCTGAGCGGTCGGCCTATGATACCATCGACAAGCTGGTGGCCGGTGTGGAGACCAATCTGCAGCGGCTGCAGACCGACTACATAGACGTCATCCAGAGCCACATCGATTTCCGAGATCCGACCATGGAGATCTTCGTGGAGGGGTTCCAGAAGCTCCAGCAGCAGGGGAAGGTGCGCGCTTACGGCGTCAGCACCAGCGACCTCGACTATCTCAAGGCCTTCAACGCCGACGGCGGATGTTCGACCCTCCAGACCGACTACAGCATCCTCAACCGCACGCCAGAGGCCGAGATCTTCCCCTACTGCATCGAGCACGACATCGGCGTCATCGTCCGCGGCCCGCTGGCCATGGGCATCCTGACCGGCAAGTTCACGCCCGACTGGGATTTTCCCGACGATGACTGGCGGCGCCGTTGGCAGGAGAACCCTGACGAGCGGGAGACCTTCCTGCAGGATCTGGAGAAGGTCGAGAGACTCCGTCCTCTGGCGGAGGACCGAACCATGGCCCAGCTGGCGCTCCAGTTCGTGATGGCCCACCCGGCGGTCACCGCCGCGATTCCCGGAGCCAAAAACCCGCTCCAACTGAAGGACAACGTCCAGGCCGCGCTGATGCCGCCGCTGACGGACGAGAAGCTGGCGCGGATCGACGCGATTACACCTCCCGGCGGCGGACGCAAGATCTGGCCGGCGTAGGAAACACGTGCAATCACTGATCACGACGCTCGGACCTCTTACAAACGACGAGGTGGGCATGATCCTGCCTCACGAGCACATTTTCGTCGACCTGGGGTCGATCGAGCAGAAGAACTACCTGGCAGCAGAGCCGGGGCCGGTGATAGACTTGATGGCGCCGGAGCTCGACGGGGCTAAGGCCGTGGGGGTCAGCGCTCTGGTCGAGTCTACGCCCGTGGGCGTCGGCCGTCGTGCCGACATCATCCGCGCGGTCTCCGAGGCTGTAGATATGCCCGTCCTCGTGCCTACGGGTATCTACCGTGAGCCGTGGGTCCCCCGATGGGCGCACGAGGCGAGTGTGGGCGAACTGCGCGACTGGATGGTGGGCGAGCTGACTGACCAGATCGAGGAGAGCGGCGTGCAGGCCGGCTGGATCAAGCTCAGCGCCGGCGACGATGGCCTGACGCCCGTGGAGACGAAGATCCTGCGCGCCGCCGCCCAGGCCGGGGAGGAGACTGGCGCCGTCATCGGCAGCCACACGATCCGCGGTCAGGTGGTCCTCGACCAGCTTGAGATTCTAGAGGAAGAGGGCCACCCCCTGGATCGCTTCATCTGGATCCACACCCAGGCTGAGCCTGATCTCGATTTGCATCTGGAGGTCGCTCGGCGCGGTCCATGGATCGAGTACGACGGTATCGGCGGCGAGGCGGATGAGTTCTACGTGGAGCGCATCTGCCGCGTTCTCGAGACAGGCCTCGATCACCGCCTCCTCCTCAGCCACGACCGCGGCTGGTACGACCCCTCGCAGCCGGGCGGCGGCGTGCCGCGGCCCTTCACCTACCTTACTGAGGTCTTCCTGCGTCGCCTCAGGGCCGAGGGCGTAAGCGAGGAGACGATTCAGCAGCTGACCTGCACCAATCCATTCCGCGCCTTCGCGCGGTGATCTTATCGGCAATTACGAGGAGGCGCATGCAACGCAATCATAGACCAGCCTGGAGCTTCA
>CAZQXX010000017.1:0-2200 GCA_964597105.1 uncultured Anaerolineales bacterium | reverse complement strand
TCGGCAATTACGAGGAGGCGCATGCAACGCAATCATAGACCAGCCTGGAGCTTCACCGACGAGCAGGGGACCTTTTCACTACCCGGTGCCCACAGGACGAGCTATCTCTACTTCCCTCTGGTGAACGAACGCGGCATGGTCTCTGTGGTCACCCCCACACTCCACGGCGACGTCAAGACAGGTCAAGATACCTATTTGACACCACCTGTCTCCGTCGAGGATCTCCACATCTCCCGGGCTGCACGAAACATCTGGGTTGAGGTGGAGGGGCGGGAGCCCTGGTCAGCGACGGGCAACTCGGCCGCTCAGATCGCCCGGCGCTTCGCCCCCGACGCGGAGTCGGTCGACCTGGAGGCGGGATTCCTCTGGCACCGCGTGAGGCGCTCGAACCCGGACCTCGGCCTGCGAGCCGAGGTCACCTCCTTCGTCCCCGCCACCGATGACGCCGTTGAGCTGATGGGCGTAGAGCTTGAAAACGTCGGGTCGCATCCCCTCACGCTGACGGTGACGGCGGCGATTCCCATCTTCGGGCGCTCCGCCGACCGCGTGCGCGATCACCGCCACGTCACCTCGCTCCTCCACCGGATTCGCACCCACGCCCACGGGGTCCTCGTCCGGCCCACCCTCGCCTTCGACGAGCGGGGACACCACCCGAACGAGGTGACCTACGCCGTGCTGGGGGCCGAGCCGAACGGTGGGCCTCCCGCAGCGTTCTTCCCCGTGCTGGAGGACTTCGTCGGCGCCGGTGGAACCCTAGACTGGCCTCAGGCCGTGATCAGTTCCGGCTCTGAGGCCCTTGGGGTAGGAGCTGCCGCCGATGGCTACGAGGCGCTGGGGGGCCTTCAGTTCAGCCCCATCACTCTGACGTCTGGAGAGCGGAGGAGTTACGTCTTCATCCTGGCTATCCTGGAGGACGGAGAGACGCCCGAGTCGATGGCCGAGCGCTACGGGTCATTACCCCGGTTCGAGGCGGAGTTAGAGCGGAATCGGGCGTACTGGGCGCAGAAACTGGCACCGTTCCGCGTTGACGTGGGTGACCCGCGCTTCACCGGCTGGATGAACTGGGTGGCTCTCCAGCCGACGCTGCGTCGTATCTGCGGCAACTCGTTCCTTCCCTACCACGACTACGGCCGTGGTGGGCGCGGATGGCGCGACCTGTGGCAAGATCTGCTCGCCCTGCTGCTTATGGACTCGGAACCGGTGGACGCGCGTCTCCTCAGCAATTTCGCCGGCGTCCGCATGGACGGCAGCAACGCGACGATCATCGGCGCCAGGCCGGGGGAGTTCAAGGCCGATCGGAATGACATCCCTCGCGTCTGGATGGACCACGGGGCGTGGCCGTTCCTGACCACCCGGCTCTACATCGACCAAACCGGCGACCTGGCCTTCTTGCTGCGAGAGCAGACCTACTTCAAGGATAGCTGGGTCAACCGCGCCCAGGACATCGACACGGCCTGGGAGGAGTCCCAGGGGACCGTGCTCCGCACCACCGGCGGCACCATCTACCTTGGTACGGTGCTGGAACACCTCCTTGTCCAGCATCTGACTGCGTTCTTCAACGTCGGCGAGCACAACATCATCCGCCTCGAGGGGGCTGACTGGAATGACGGGCTCGATATGGCGCGTCAGCGCGGGGAGAGCGTTGCCCTTACCGCCCTCTATGCCGGCAATCTTCGTCACCTGGGGGAGCTGTGCCGTGACCTGGCATCGTTGGGCATCACCGAGGTTGATCTGGCTTCGGAGCTGATGCTGCTCCTCGACACATTGGGTGATCCCATAGATTACGACCACATCCCCGCCAAGCAGGATCGTCTGGCTGCCTATTTCGAAGCAGTCGCCCGGACGGTCTCGGGAGAGAAGGTGCGGATTCGGCTGCACGATCTGGCGGGTGATCTCGTCACAAAGGCCCGTTGGCTCGCTGCGCACCTGCGGACCGGGGAATGGGTCGAGAGCGCCGAAGGGTTCGGCTGGTTCAATGGGTATTACGACGGTGATGGCCGGAGGCTTGAGGGGGACTACCCCGACGGCGTGCGGATGACCCTGACCGGGCAGACCTTCACCCTGATGGCCGGCGTAGCCTCGGACGTTCAAGCCAGGGAAATCGCTCGGGCTGTGAATCGCTACCTGTGGCATCCTGCCCTGGGTGGCCCGCGGCTCAATACGGACTTCGGCGACGCTAGGCACCTCACTAAGACCCTTG
>CAZQXX010000016.1:2798-27282 GCA_964597105.1 uncultured Anaerolineales bacterium | reverse complement strand
CGCGCCCATCCAGCGCTGGACAAATCATCTGATATCGTGTATCATCCTTCCGCCTCGACCCTTGAAGCCAGGTGCATTGCGTGGCGTCTCTCGGGAAACGGAAGCGCCCTGGAAGACAGTGCAGGGTCTGGTGGGCGGTGGCTGGGAGGCAGGTAGGTCGTAGGCGGCGCATCCCGTGGTGAAGCACTAAGCGGGCATGGCCGACGTCGATTCGTGAAGCACAGACACTGGATCGGTGAAAGACTATGGGCGTACCAGCCCAGAGGTTAGACAGAGCGGGTAGGCTAGGAAGGCGGTATGTTTCAGAAGCAACTCGGAATTGACCTGGGAACAGTAAACGTCCTGGTTAACGTTGTCGGACGAGGAATTGTCCTGCAGGAACCTTCGATCGTGGCTATCTCCCCTGACGAGTATCGGATTATGGCTGTGGGAGAGGAAGCGAGCTCTATGATGGGCCGGGCGCCTGAGACTATCGAGGTCCTGCGTCCTATGCGTGACGGGGTCATCGCGGATTACAGAGTCACCCACCGTATGTTGCAGTACTTCATTCGCAAGGCCTGCGGTCAGTTCAATCTCCTGAAACCGAAGGTCATGGTTAGCGTGCCGTACGGTGTCACGAGCGTCGAGAGACGCGCGGTGCGCGAGGCGGCCTTGGACGCGGGGGCGAGCGAGGCATACTTGATACCGGAGCCTCTGGCCGGCGCAATTGGAGCGGGATTGCCGGTGGATACGCCAGCTGGCAGCATGGTCGTGAACATGGGCGGAGGGACGAGTCAGGCCGCTGTCGTATCGCTGAATGGCATTGTGCGCGCAAACTCAGTCCGAATCGGTGGGGTGCGAATGAACGAAGCCATTATGGCTTACGTTCGCCGCAAGTACAATCTGATGATCGGTGAGATGACGGCCGAGAAAGTCAAGATTCGCATCGGTGCTGCCCTCCCGCTCGAGGAGGAGAAGACGATTGAGGTCCAGGGGCGCGATCAAGTGGCCGGGCTTCCTCATCGCATTACGATCACGTCGGAAGAGGTTGCGGAGGCACTGTCTGAACCGATGGCCGCCGTGATTACGATGATCAAGGCTATGCTGGAGCGGACGCCGCCAGAGCTCTCATCAGACATCATTGATCGCGGTATGGCGCTGATCGGCGGTGGGGCGCTACTGCGAAGGGTCGACGAGCTCATTACCAGAGAGACGGGCGTGGCGGCATATGTGGCCGATGCTCCGATGGCCTGCGTGGCGCTTGGGGCGGGCAAAGGATTGGAGCAGTACGATATCCTAAGGCGGACAGTACCTGATTTGTAGCTGTTATTGGCAGCGTCTCTGTCGTCAGCGCGAAGGCTCTGGAGTTGTTTTCAGGGCCTTCTTGGCTTCATAGAGACGGTGTTGGTGCAACACGATGGCGGCGCGGCGTCACATAACCAGCGTGTCATCAACTAGTTGATTCGCCGCGATGGACCCACTCCGCAGGACGACGGCTCGACGTACCACTGCCCCCTCACGAACCCGACAGCCCCTCTCCAGGAAGACCTCCGGTCCGATGCTGCATTCAGTGCCAACCCGGACGCCAGCCTCTATGTGTACCGGAGGGGTGATGGTAACATCACGAGGCATCTCAGCGTGGACGATCGCGCGATCGGGCGTGCGGCGCAAGAAACGCCGGTTGATGACAAGCAGGTCCTGCGGATGGGTAAGCGTCATCCTGTCGTCGACCAGCTCACCCCCCACTCTCCCTCCGTCGGAAACAAGGAGGCGCAACACGTCGGGGAATTCACGTTCCCCGCGTGACGAGTATCTCACGTGGGCTAGATAGGCTAGGACTGGAGTGGACAGGGCATAGAGAGATGGAGCCGTCAGTACCGAGGAGCAGGAGCTATACGAGGGGATGTCCGTAAGGTTGGGCTTTTCGATGATGTCCGTCACCAACCCGTCCTCCATCTCGACGACGGCGCTCGATGTCGCCTCGGTCCGGGAGGCCCACATCAAGCTGAGTGCTGCGTCCAAGCTATCCCTCCGTCGACGCGTGGTCAGCCTGCTGACGTGGCCGTTGGGGAACAGGTTGTCGCAGGAGGCGAGAAGAAATTCTGTCTCTGCTCTCGCGATGACCGCCGGAGCAGCGGCCTCGACAGCGTCAGCCATGCCCTCGCGCTGGGCCTGATAGACGAGTTCAACTCTCGTCTTCCAGGAGCATTCACGAAGATACCTGATAAGCTCGTCCTGTTCCGGGTGCACGACCACGACGAAGGAGTCGGCGCCTCCCGCTGACAGCATACTGAGGACCCGCGCTATCATCAGGCGCCCGGCGATGGGCATCATGGCTTTGGAACGATCCGTGGTGAGAGCACCAAGCCTGGTGCCGCGTCCGGCAGCCAATACCACGGCTAACATCTCAGGGTCTGGAGAGGACTGCAATCAGGTCAGGGCTCAAGGGGCTGTCTGTTCAGGTCTTGCCCTTATCTCCTACTTGCCAGTAGGGCTTCTCCTGTTCCCATCCTTCCTTGAACTCCTCTGGTGGCTCGGCCAGAAGAGATTCACAGGATGCGGTGACGGTGCCATCGGAGAGACGGATCTCACCGGCAACTTTCGCACCGATACCTCCCACCTGCATCACCCAACCGACAGCTGTGAGGGGGGTCTCAGTCGGCGTGGGACGCCGGAACCGCACCGTCATTCGGAGCGTGGCCATCAACCTGTCATCCCCCTCCTGCAACATCACAGCTCGTCCCGAGATCTCATCCAGGATGGTGGAGACAATCCCTCCGTGCACAACTCCCGGGTATCCCTGGTATTGATCTGGGATTGTGACACTGGCCCTGACTTGATCTCTTCGCCTGTCTTCGTAGAACGCCAGTTTGAGCCCGACCGGGTTCTCTCGGCCACAGACGAAGCACATCCGTGAGGTGGGTTGCCTGCGCATATTGTTCTCCCCTCGTGATTCTGGACCTTTCGGTTCCGCCGACGGTTGGTATGGTCAGACGAGTGGCGCCTCCGGTTGGCCCGCAAGCCCCCAGGTAGACGTGGGAATCCTGCTCGAGCTAAGTGAAGTCCGCCAGGTAAGCGCTCCAGCCTTCGGTCACGTGACTCTCCAATTCCTCGGCATCCAGACGAAGACCGAATACGGTGGCCATCGAACGGAGAGTCTCCTGCGCCAGATAGACCTGACGCCCCTGGTCGGCGGCATCCAGGATGGTATCAGCCAGGTTCTCCATCTGTGCAATACCATTCGGAGTGTCAAGGTCGTCGTCCATCGCCGCGATAAATCTCTGCAACTCCGACTGTCCGTCCAGGATCTCCAGGCTTCCCCCGGAGACGGTAACCGCGGCGGCCAGCTTATGCGCAAGTTGGTCGGCATCCTCTATCTCACAGCGGCTGTGGCTCCAGACGTCGCGGTAGTGGTGGCGTGCCATATATAACCTGAGTGCGTCTGGGGACCAGTCTTCCAAGAGGTCCCGCATCATGATCAAGTTACCCAGCGACTTACTCATCTTCTCGCCTTCGTGGCGAACCATAGCTGTGTGGAGCCAATGCCGCACAAACGGTTCCTCGCCAGTCGCTCCCTCGGCCTGAGCGATCTCACTCTCATGGTGCGGGAAGATGAGGTCAGATCCACCACTGTGGAGGTCGATAGCGTTGCCCAAGAAATGCATGGCGATCGTGGAGCACTCGATGTGCCAACCAGGGCGTCCGGCCCCCCACGGGCTGTCCCAGGCAGGCTCGCCCGGTGCCTGGGCCTGCCAGAGCACGAAATCGAGCGGATCACGTTTGTTGGGGTCATCAGGGTCATTTCCCCGTTCGTTGGCGATTGGGAGCATCTCATCGCGGGAGAGGCGGCTCAGTTTGCCGTATTCCGGCCAGGCATCGATGTGGAAGTAGACGCTGCCACCCGATTCATAGGCCACATCGGCACTGACTAGACGCTGTACGACGTGCGCGATCTGTGGGACGAGATCGGTAGCGCGAGGAAAATGATCTGGCGGGTGAAGGTTCAGGGCGATCATCTCCCGGATATAGCGGGCGGTCCAGCGGTCGCCCAGCTCCCTCCAGTTCTCACCAATCTCGTCTGCCTTCCGGAGGATGTCATCGTCGAGGTCGGTGACGTTCTGGACGTATCGGACCCGGTGATCGCGAAACTGAAGGTAACGGATCAGGATATCGATGGTGGCGTAGGTGAAGGCGTGGCCCAGGTGGGTGGCGTCATATGGTGTGATGCCGCAGACGTAGACGGTGATCGGCTCCTTACTCGTATCAAACGTCTCGACTCCTCGGGAGAGGGTGTTATAGAGTTGCATTCAGTACCTCAGTGGTCTTGGGGCCTCCTCTCAAAGGCGAACTGGAGGCTCGATCAGGCCGACGTGGGTTTCCGATTCAAGCGTTCTCCGCGCTATGAGCGAGGGACGCTCAGGTCGACTGAGGTGATTCATCCCCCGGGGACTCGCCCTCGGACTCGATCTCCTCGCGCTCCATCCGCTCGATCAGTTGCTCAAGTTCGGCATTGACTTTCGTCAGTGCCGAGAGCACCTGGGGGCGAGCCTCGGTCCAGGTCTGTTTGCCTGCGGCACGAGCTGATTCGGCAGCCTTCTCTGCCTCCTGGCGGACCCTCCTGGCCTGTGGGGATGTGCTGGCTTCGCTGATCTCGCGATCGATTGTATCGGCAATGTCTCTGAGAGCGCCTTGGACTGATTCCAGGTGCTGTTGGGTGTCCTCTTTCTCCCAGGCAGTCTGGATTGCCTGAGCGAGGCTTTCTGCCAGTGCCTCGAAGCGCTTGCCGACCTCTCGCCAAGTCTCTTGCACGGTGCGTTCCTCCGTCATAGGTTCCTTCTTCTCATCGTTGTGATCAACTTGACGCAGGGAGTCTCTCTGTGAGCCACCGAGATTCCCCTTCAGCCGAAGGGGAATCTCAGGGAGTTGCTCCAATCGCGCGGTTCAGACGGAGAGCATGGGACAGACACGCCCTTCCACTGGGAGCTTCGTGTCCCGTCCTCGAAAGGCGCTCGACCAAGGTCGCAGTCGCGGTTGGAAAGCGAGCAGCCACAGGAATGAAACCGGGTGCCCCAGGTCTCGTGTCTCTTACTCCAACTCCTCCAGCCTCTTCTCCCACTTGGCGTGGAGCTTGTTGTAGAGATCCTCGCTGATCTCGCCGTTCATCAGTCGAGCGTCGAGGTTGTCCAGCATATCCTGGACCTCCTCAACAGTCTGAGGTGTTGAGGTTGAGGTCGCGGTCTCGCCCCCTTGCTGCTGGGCTGGCTGCTGCTGCATACTTTGCGACATCATCTGCGCCATAGCTGCTCCCATCCCGACCCCGGCGCCCAGCCCGACGCCGGCACCCGCGGTGCCGCCTGATTGCTGGGCAGCATCTCGCATACCGCGTGCCGCCTGGAACTGCATGTAGGCCTGCATATCGCCGATGGCACCCATAGAGGCGCGCTCGTCGATCGCTTTCGCGGTCTCCTCTGTCGGGCCGATATACTCAGCGTAGACGGACGTCAGCATCACACCGCGAGCGGCGAAGTCCTCGGCTGTCTTGGCCCTGACCGCCGCTACTATCTCCTCGGTCATAGCGGCGATCTGGATGACCGATTTCCCCATCTCACCGATGAGATCGGCGAGCTTCGTGAGGATCATCGAGCGGAAGAAGTCCTTAACATTGGCGGTTCGGTAGAGGCCCTGGGTGCCCACGATCTTGTTCACAAAGACCTGTGGATCCATGATTTGCAGGCCGTAGGTCCCGCGTGCCTGAACCCGGGCCATCCCCAGCTCCGAATCCTTGATGGTAATCGGTGTGGGGGTTCCCCATTTGAGGTCGGTGAACTCGCGGAGGCTGACGAAGTAGACCTCAGCCTTGAATGGCGTCTCGCCGGAAAACACCTTGCCGACGAGGTTGGCCAGAAGAGGGATGTTCGCTGTCGTGATGGTGTGTCGACCGGGACCGAAGGTGTCGAGGGCCTGTCCATCACGAAAGAAGACCGCGGCCTGGCTGTCTCGAACAATCAGCTGCGAACCGATACGGAAGTCGCCCGATCCCCTCTCGGGAATGCGGTGGACCATCTCCGAACCGGACTCATCGACATACTCTACGACGTCGAAGATTCGTGCCATTTTCCTTGTCTCCTTCTGTGTATACTCCCGAAGCTGGGCTCCTCAAGGGACCCAGGCAGCTTGATCACTACTCAGTTTCCAGGATCAGACGCTGACGTTCATCGAAGGTCGTGTTTGCCTCGCGCGTGATCTCCTGGATAACGTCGATTGTGTCTTCCACCCCTTCTCCCTGCGAGATGGCTTCTCGCAGATGATCGTTGGCGGTGTCCAATCGCTCGACATACTCAACGAGTGCTGCGTCGAAGTTGTAGAGCTGCTCCAGCTCGGGCTCTTTGATCTTTACCGCGTCGAACAGCCCGGCGTAGCCATAGCTGGCGAAGCGAATTCGATCGGCAAAGGTCTTGAGTTGTGTCGAGGCGCTCTCAACGTCGTCCACAAGATCCAGCCGAGCGTGCGCCAGCAGATCCTTTTGAGCTGTGTCGAGGCGCCGGCGCTGTGCTTCCAGCCTGTCAGCGAGGGCCTGACGCAACAGTTTGTCGGCCTGGCGCCGCTTCTGGCGCTTCTGGTACCCGCTCCAACCCGGTATCGCGTCTATCACCTTCTCAGCAGCCGTCAGCTGCTGTTCTACTTTGTCGTGGATGTCGTCCATCTCTCGTATCCTCCCCTTCTATGGGTTCATCTGATTGCTTGAAGGCATCTGTCTTCAATACGCAGGCGGCACCTTGTCGGTTGCAGCTTCATTCCGTCAAGAAGATCTCCACTCCGCAGTAGGGGCACTCGATGACGCCCTTCCCAGCTAATTCCAGCTCGCCACCGCAATTAGGGCAGCGGTTTTTCCCTTTCATCTGGCTCGCATCTCGGGAATACAGTGTCCGCTCATCCCAGTTAACATACCCGGCGAAGAGTCCCTTGTCGACCAGGTCGTAGATCCAGGCCTTGAGCTGATCGCGATCTACGTCCAACTCTATCGCCGCTTCCGGGATCGACAGCTGTCCCTGGGTGCGAATCATCCCGAGCAACTGCTGCTTCCTCTTGACTTCGGCCATCGCGGCTGCCTCGCGCCGACCACGGACGAGGAGGAAGACCCCTGCGCCGACAGCAGGTGCTGCGACGATGAAAGCCAGCGCTGCTCCCAGCACGGCTCCGGAGAGCGCCAGGTTGCTCTCCGGGCCGATGGCGCTGGAGAGGAGCCATGCCCCGGATACGATACAAAGGCCCATACCGGCCACAATCAGGATGATGCCGATCGTCTTCCCTGTGTTCATTGCTGTCGTCTCCTAAGCTGTGTCATCAATCGCTGCTGGCCGAGATCATCCAAAGCCGCCCCCGCCGCCCCCACCGCCACCCCCTCCGCCGCCGCCCCCTCCACCCGAGAATCCGCCGCCGCTGCCCGAACTGCTCGGTTGGCTGGACAGCGTGCTGCCCGCCGAGTTGAGCATTGATGTCAATCCATCGGATATGCCCTGCAGGCCCCCTGAGAGACCGTCCGACATACCCTGGAGCGAAGGAGCCGATCTACCCGTTTCCGTCGCCTTCCCCATACCCGGCGGTCGCGACCCTTCAGTGTAGCCTCGTCTCGGCATTGGGACGTACCAGATGGGGATAGGAACGGATGCCGTCTCTACGCGCGAGAACGTGCGCACCCAACTCTGATCCACGCCAAACGCGATGGCGTATGGGAGGTACTTCTCGAACTGCTCCGTCGCTTCGCTGAGATCGGTGTATCGCTCGATGTCGTTCAGATACCGCTTGAAGGCCTTCCATCGTTCTGCCTGTTCCGATCCCTTACGAGTCTTCGCCGGCATCCATTGACCGACGATAGCCACCCCGATAGCTGTCACGCCGATCCCAACAAAAGGACAGATCACGGCACCTGCATAGTCGATGAAGGCAGCGACGGCGAAGATCCCGCAGGCGAATACACCTGCGAGCGCGGCGAACCCGAGTCCTAGATAGCGCTTGCGGACTCGAGCGGGGCTGGCCGTGAAGTAACCTCTCTCGACAAGTGCATCATACAGCTTCTGGTTGATTCCGGGGATGGCCCGATAGAACTCGTTCCGCAGATCCGACATACGTCGTGAGTTACGTCCCTTGAACACGTCATTCAGTACCTGACGCTCGTAAGACAGCAGGTCATCGGCGTCCTTGTCGGTGCGATGAAACGTGAACTCATAGTCTTGCTTGATACCGAACAGCCCGCGGTCCCGGCCTTCTTCGATGGTCAAATAGCCGCGTCTTGCGAGGTCGACAAGCGTAGCCACAACGTCCTGCATGTCGGCCTTTTCGTCCACGAGCGTGCCTGCGATACCTGGCGGATCACTGGAGGGAGGTTCGGATAGGTAGTTCGCCGGCAAGGGTACCTCCGGGTCGCGACCGCGCAGATACCACAAGAGCAAGAGTGCGAGAGGTCCACCGAGACCGAACAGCCCGCCCAGCACGCCCAGGCCGAGATTGACGATGTCCTGGTATCGTTCCTCCCATAACACTCTCCGGTCGTAGGCAGCTTGCCAATCTGGCTTTGAGCCGCCGACGATTCCATGAGGGAATTGGACGCGCACCTCAAACTCCTGACCCGGATTAATCGTCTCCTCCGCCGTGAAGACGACGCTGTCGGTTCCCCTTCCGGCGATGGATGCCTCGGTACCATACGACGCTACGGGCTCTGCTCTGGCTCCGTCTGGCAGGTCCACTATCACAGTCGAATCGCGCACCGGAAAGTCCCGATCGGCGTAGACCGCTTTCCAGTACAGTTGATCACCGTCGTCGTAGTAGCGAAGGCCGCCCTTGACCGTGTACCGCAACGTGAACGTGTGCGACGAGTCGGACGTGTAAGGGAAGTACCACCGGATCTCAAGCTCTCCGTCATTCACCGATGTCTGATAGGTGTACTCGCCTCCACGACCGGGGTCGTACCGACGCCCCCCCTCCCAAACCTCGACATCGGTGATGTTCTCGAGTCGATCCATCGGGATATTGCGATAGCCGAAGTGGAATGATCCTCTCGTGAAGACGATCGACTGGACCTCCTCAACCTGGAAGTCGCCATTCCCCAGAACAGTGATGTTGACGTCAAACCGCTCCCAATACAGGGACTGGGTCTGTGCCCGGGCCACACCAGGCAGGAGCAGTGCGATCACCAACGGAAATAGGAGAATCCAGCGGAATTGTTTCATCGCCTGTGGTCCCTCCTGGAAGCCACGCTCTCTACCGGAACTTGTCTCATCGGTCAACTTGTGTCGGCTGATGCTCTGCATATGTTCTCGGTGATCCTTCACCGCTCCGCCTATTGTAGCTGAGAATTGCAGAATCGGCTACTTCAAACGCAAAAGGCCACCGGCAGGAGCCGGCGGCCTTGTACCCGTCAAGGAGATCAGTGGGCGGCACAACACCGCGCGTCACTCTGTCATAGCGAGCAGGTGGTCCCCCACGGAGCTCTTCAAGCTGACCTACATACGCTGCTCGACGTAATCGATGGCCTGACCAACTGTCTCGATCTGCTGGGCCTCTTCGTCAGAGATCGTCCCGCCGAATGTGTCTTCAAACTCCATAATCAACTCGACGAGATCGAGAGAGTCCGCCCCCAGATCCTCGCGGAAATTCGCGTCCCGGGTGACCTCTTCTGGCTTGACGCCCAGTAGGTCAACGATGATCTTCTGAATCTGCTCGAATGTTTCTGCCATTGCGCTGCCTCCTTTGTGACTTCTGAGTTGTCTTGGTCAGAATATTCTACTTGCAGCAGGGAGTTTGTCAAACACCGTTCGTCTTGTGCGGTTGACAAGCCAATTTGCCACGAGTATCATACCGGTCATGATAACACGGAACGCCTCGACTAGTTACGGCTGAAGGCCATGCATCAGGAGCGGAAATCCGAGCATATCCGCATCAACCTGGAGGAGGACGTGGCCTTCGAGCGGGTTTCCACTGGTTTTGAGCGGTATCGCCTCCTTCACCGTGCATTGCCCGACGCGAATCTGGAGGATATCGATACCTCAGTTGGCCTATTGGGAAGACGGCTGCAGGCCCCCCTGTTGATATCCTCCATGACGGGAGGCACCCCCGAAGCCAAGACGATCAACCGCCGCCTCGCGGAGGGGGCCCAGGCTACCGGGATCGGCCTGGGGCTCGGCTCGCAGCGTGCGGCTATTGAAGACCCGACCCTGGCAGACACCTATCGGGTGCGAGATCTTGCCCCGGATGTCCTGCTGCTAGCAAATCTAGGCGCTGTCCAACTCAACTACGGCTATGGTCCCGATGAATGCAGTCATGCCGTTGATATGGTGGAGGCAGACGCCCTCATCTTGCATCTCAATCCGCTGCAGGAAGCATTGCAGCCAGACGGAAACACTGCTTTCGCTGGCTTGCTGGGTAGGATAGAGGACGTCTGCCGGACGCTGGAGGTTCCCGTCGTCGTGAAGGAGGTAGGATGGGGCATCTCAGCGGCGGTAGCGCGGGAGCTGGTGGAGGTTGGTGTGTCGGCGATCGACGTGGCCGGCGCCGGCGGCAGCTCTTGGAGCCAGGTGGAGATGCATCGGGCGGTGACCGAACATCAGCGAAAGGTAGCGGGAGCCTTCGTCGATTGGGGCATACCGACTGTGGAGTCCCTTCGGATGGCGAGAGAGGCAGCGCCGGAGATACCTGTGATAGCGAGCGGCGGGATTCGAGACGGGATTCAGATTGCCAAGGCGGTGGCCTTGGGGGCAGCGGCTTGCGGAGTCGCGGGTCCCTTTCTACCCGCTGCTGTCGAGTCCACCGCTGCTGTGATTGAGTTAATTGACCTCCTCGTTGATCAGCTGCGCATCGCGATGCTTGCCGCCGGTGCGCGTGACACTGAGGCGCTAAAGAGTGCTACGTTTGATCGAGCTGGCGTGGAGTCGAGCCAGAGGACGATCCGGAGCTGATCGGATGACGCTCAAGGAACTACTGAGCCGGTACGGGCCCCTCCTCGAAGCTGAGATGCAGGAAGTGGTCAGCCATACGGGGAATCGACAAGCAGATCTGTTCGGTATCTTGCGCTATCACCTGGGATGGGTCGACGCCACGTTCGAGAGGTCCGAGGCACACTCAGGTAAGCGGGTGCGACCTGTGCTCTGCCTGCTGTCCTGCGAGGCGTGCGGAGGTAGTTGGAAGCGGGCCCTTCCGGCTGCCGCCGGCGTTGAGTTATTGCATAACTTCACCCTGATCCACGACGACATCGAGGACCGAGACGCGACGCGACGGGGGCGGGCAGCCGTGTGGTCTTTGTGGGGTGAGGCGCAGGGGATCAATGCCGGTGACACCTTGTTTGCCCTCTCTCAGCTGGCTCTCCTACGGGTTCGCGAGAGAGGACTGGCGCCGGCAGTAGTGGTAGAGGCCAGCCAGCTGTTCAACGAGACGTGCGTCGCTCTTACCACCGGACAGCACCTCGATATCGCATTTGAGAATCGCTCGGAGGTCTCTGTTGAGGATTATCTGGCGATGATTGAGGGGAAGACGGCGGCTCTAGTCTCTTGTTCTTGTGAGCTGGGCGCCCTGGTGGCTGGTGCGCCCCCCGACCAGCGCGCTCACCTGTGTGCCTTTGGCCGTCATTCGGGGCTCGCCTTCCAGATGCGAGATGATATCCTGGGCATCTGGGGCGATTCTGCCGTCACCGGCAAGCCGGTGGGGGCTGACATCATACGGCGGAAGAAGACACTGCCACTCCTGCACGGGTTGGAGCGGAGCAGGGAGCTGCATACGCTCTTCATCAAGCAGGACATATCGGAGGGTGACATCCGGGCGGTAACGCGGCTATTGGAGGAAGCCGGTAGCCGCGACTATACCGAGCGATTGGCGGAGGAGCATCACCAAGCAGCACTAGCTGCTTTGAGACAGGCCGATCTCCGGGGTCCGGCCGCGCGGGCCCTCAGTGAGCTGGCCAACGCGTTACTCGTCCGCCGACACTGATGGCTTCTGGGCCAGGAGAACTACCCGACGGGCGTCCAAGCTGAGTCCAGACCGATCCAGTCCACCATAGACTTCTTTGATCTCGAGGTCTGCCTGCCTCACCATGCGTATGAGCTCGGCTGCAGTGTAGATGCGCATAGCATGACCTTGCTGTTGTCTGTTACCGTCGGGCCGAATCAAGGTCACCGTCACCCGGTTGCGACCGGTCAGTAGGTCGAGCTCACGCTCCTCCAGTACGACAACGTCGTCGTCACCCGCGTGCCATCCCCGCGGCTCGAAGTTCCGCACGAGCCACGCTTGATGAATGGTCTCCATCAAGAACAGCCCGCCCGGCTTGAGCGCCATCTCCACTTGCTTGAGCACCGCTTGGTCGTCTTCCTGGCTCTCCAAATACCCGAATGCGGAGAACATATTGATGACGGCGTCAAACCGGTTCTCGAAAGGAATACGGCGCATGTCGCTGCGGATGAACCGCACCTCAACCCCCGCCGTTGCCGCTTCCGCTTCCGCCTTTTCCAGGAAGAATGCGTTCAGGTCCTGTCCGGTGATCTGGTATCCTCGCTGGGCGAGGGCGATGGCGTGGCGACCGTGCCCACAGCAGAGATCGAGGATGTCGCTCCCAGGCGGTAGATCCAGCAGGCCGACGAGTTGGTCTGTCTCCCGCTGCGTGCGTTCCTCTGTCAGAGCATGGCTATAGATGCGAAGGTATTCCTCGCCGAAGAAGTCCACATACCATCGGGGCGACATCATCTCAGCCTCCTACAGGTCGTCCAGGCGGACCATCAGGAGAGGCACGAGCATCTCCTGCGGAGTCAGGCTCCCGTGGTGGCCGAGCAGCGTGCTCGCGTCATCTTGTTTCCTTCTAGTGGATAGCCGCGCATCGGTCCTCGCAATGAGCACTGCATCGCCCAGTCGGACCCGCGCTGCTGGCGTGATCTCCGCGGGGTCGCCCCATAGCCCGGCATCTATGGCCCGATCCGTGTCAAGGAGGACGAAGCGATCGGCCAAGTGCTCGGCTACGTAGGACTGGAGGTCACGCTTCTGTCCGGGGCGCGCGTACAGATAGGCAGCGCGAGAGTCCCCAGCAGGCGGCAGAAGCAGGCTCTCCTGCAAGGGGCGGTGGTCCGTCATACGCACGACCTGCTCCGGCGGTGTAGCAATCTGGCCGTGGTCGGCGGCGATCATCAGCAGCGTGTTCCGGCGCATCTCGGGCGTCAACGTCGCGAGGAAATCCTCTTCCAAAGACCGCGCCACATGCCTCAGCGCTGACGGGATGTATTCATCATCTGGGCCATAGACGTGTCCGATACTATCGGCGCCACCCCAATAGACGTCCACGAACAGACGCTGCCCGGTGGGTCTTTCCGCGAGGGTGCGACGCAGGTTGATCCAGAGATCGCTCAGATTCATGTATCCCTGAAGCACATTCATCCCACGCAGGAAGATCCTGGTCAACGTGCTCCCCAAGAAATGCTGGCGGGTGTGGGCTACTGTGTGCACCCCCGCAGCTTCGAGCTGATGGGCTACATTGGGTACCGTGATGAAACGCTCGGGATCCCAGCCCCAGTCGGTCAGCTGACCGGCCCAGGCGTAAACCGCCGGAGCCATCTTGAGCATATTGGCAAGGACGCCCTGTTCCGGCAGCAGAAGCTTCGTGCCCACGAAGCCGTGTTCGAGCGGCGTCCGCGCGGTCCAGATAGAGGTCAGCGCAGTGACCGTGGTGGAGGGGAACACGGACGTGATGGGAAGCAGCCGGCCTTCCAGAGCCAGCCGGGTGAACAGGGACGTCTCGGCCGCCATATACTTTCTGAGCTGCAGATAGCCCACCGCATCCAGGAGGAGCAGGATCACGCACTCGACATCACACGACATTTTCGACCAGAGATGGGCGGGGAGGGGCGGCGCTGCCTTCTCTAGGTGGACGTCGAACAGCTCAGCGACGGTCGGCGTGATATTGGCGATCGAGTAGCCCTCGTAATGCGGCAGGACGAAGTGGTCCGGCAGCTCTGGCGTACGGCGACTGCGAAGCTGATGCTCAAGCTCATTTGCCAAGGTCTTCATAGACTGTCCAATCTCTGACTCGGCCACCTGTCTGCCCCAGGCGATTCACGCGGGGGTTCAGTACTTCCTAGTTACGTCCCGATAGGTTCCCGGATGGCGGCATTGGAGGATCTGGGTCTCATCACGGCGATGACGCATCCTGTCGAGATCAAGGGTAGCAACGGCATATCCCTCAGTTGGCTCCTCAGCCGTAGCATAGAACTGACCGTAGGGATCCACGATCCCGCTGTGCCCGAAGAACGTGTAAGAGGGTTCCTCGCCGACCCGGTTGGCAGCGGCAATGAATATGGCGTTCTCATACGCTCGAGCGCGGAGATAGACCTGCCACTCGTCCAGGTGAGGCTCCTCCCAGTTCGCGAGCACAATCAGGAGCTCTGACCCGCGCATCACGAGGCTGCGCGCGGTCTCGGGAAAAGCGAGGTCCCATCCGACCAGCATGCCCACCGTAAGTCCCTCGCTGCCGAGACCAGTCTCACACTCCCTGATCTGGTACCCGGAGCGAAACGTGATCTGCTCCTCGCCCCGCAGATGGACCTTGTGGTACTGGTGAAGAACGTCCCCATCCGGGCCAACCATGATGGCCGTGTTGTAGAGCACGCTCTCGACCTTCTCCTTCTTGGTGGCCATACCAAAGGCAACGTGCACTCCCAATTCACTGGCACGCTGCGCGATCACGTTGACGGCGGGTCCCGGAACGCGTTGAGCAAGCTGGGGAAAGCGAGGGCCAAGCTCGTATCCAGTCGTCACTAACTCTGGGAACACGATGAGATCGACCGGCTGTTCCGTGGCGACGCGGTCGATCAACTGGCGCATCTTCACCAGATTATCCTCCATCTGGCCAAGCTGAGGTTCCATCTGGACGGTTGCGACGGTGATTTCTCTTGTTGGCATCAGATCTCCTTTAGTGATCAGCTACGAAAAACGGGTTTTGCCCCTGCTAGATGAGGTTGGCCGCAGTCCCCGGAGCAGGGCCTCCAGCTGTGACGGCAGGGGGGCTTCGAAGGTCACGGGTTCCTGACGCGTCGGATGGGTGAAGCCGAGTCGAGACGCGTGAAGGAAGTGACGGTCCTTGAGGAGCCGCTGGCGGCGATGGCCGTAGTCCGTGTCTCCCACTACCGGGTGACCCATCCAGGACAGGTGCACCCGGATCTGATGCGTCCGCCCCGTGTACGGCTCGGCCTCGACGAGTGAATACCCGCGAAAGCGGCGGACGACGCGGTATCGAGTCCGGGCGTACTTTCCCTCCGGCAGAGGAGCCATCCGTTGTCGATCCGTCGGATCGCGTCCGATAGGTACCTCGATGATTCCCTCCGGTGGCTGCACCTCGCCTTTCACCAGAGCGAGATAAGCTTTCTCGACCTGCCGATTTCGGAATTGCTCCTGGAGCGCTTCGAGGACAGGTTGACGCTTGGCGACGACGAGGGCGCCGGAGGTATCCTTGTCCAGGCGATGTACGATTCCTGCACGATCGTGAGGGCCAACATCGGCGATCGGTGGGTGATGGGCAAGGAGCGCGTTGACCAACGTCCCTTGAGCATGACCGGGTCCGGGGTGTACCACCATTCCGGCGGGTTTGTTGATCACGAGCAGATCGTTGTCCTCGTAGATGATGTCGAGCGGGATGGATTGCGGCCGGACCGGGGCCTCGGGTTCCTCGGGCGGCAGAATGACGGTCACTGTCTCGCCGGGCTCCACGCGGTAGGCTGGTTTCTGGGGCTCACCGTCAACCGTCACTTGTCCCGCCTCAATCAGGCGCTGCCCCTGGGTGCGACTGAGGTCCGGCACGCAATCGCGGATCACCTTGTCCAGTCGTTTGTCTGACTCTTCGACGGTGAATGTGATAGAGGAGGATTCGGGCCGGGAGCGGGAAGGCTCACTCATCTTCGGCTGTGGCAAGCTGCCTGTTCTGGCCTTCCTGATACCGTTCCTCCCACAACATCAGAATTGTGAGCAGCGTCACGCCGACGACGATCGACGCGTCGGCCAAGTTGAAGATGGGCCAGCGGTGGAGCGGCCAGAAGTTGAGATCGATGAAGTCGACCACGGATCCATCAAAGCGCAGCCGGTCGATGAGGTTTCCGCTGGCGCCGCCCAGCTGGAGACCGAGGGCAAATTGCACAAACCAATGTCCATCAGAGAACTGAATGTAGTACCAGACGAGGGCCGCAATCACGAGCACGGCGATTACCACGAAGAACTGGCCCCGGTTGGGAAAGAGCCCGAAAGCGGCACCGCTGTTCGTCACGTAGGTGATCTGGAGAAACGGTGCCACCCAGGGTCCCAAATCGATCGATTGACCTGGTCTCAGGTTCAGCCGGACCAGATACTTGGCAGCTTGATCAGCCAGGATGACGAAGGCCGCCACCACCGGGAGGATGAGCGGAGCTAGCTTGCGGTCTCTCAACGAGGGAGTGCTCTGTACTCGTGCTGTGCCTGGCACTCGAGGCAGTAGACCGCCTGGGGCAACGCCTCCAGGCGAGCGCGATCGATCCTTCCTCCACAGTCCTCGCAAATGCCGTAGGTCCCGTCCTCAAGCTTGCGCAGCGCTTCGTTCACCCGTTCCAGGGAGAGCTCGATGCGGCGACGGAAGCCGATATCGACCGTCTGCTTGAACGCTTCGCTGCCGTCGTCGGCCATATGGTTCCCGTAGCCGACGCCCTCGTATTCCTCGTTTTCCAGCTGCTCGAGTTGTTCCTGGAGCGCTTCTTTCTCTTCCAGCAACTCGCGTTTTGCTCTTTCGTATGAGAAAGGCATCGTTGTCTCCTTCCTACCTTAGTGGTTTGCCTGCCATGATGTTCCTGCTACATTGGATCGCCGGTGACTCGCTAGATCGCCTTGACTGATTCCCTTCGTTGCCACCACCCGTCCTTCCATCCATTCGACTCCAAGACCTTCTATTCTACTCCACCCCCCTAGCGTTGGCAAGGGCACCCGACGGCGGTCAGCGCGAGGCTAAGCCTTTCGCACGCCGAGCTCAAGCTCATAACCTTCGACCTGGTCCTGGCCGACGGTGTCAGCTCGATCCTCGCCTGGCACTCCCTCCCTCAATTCCACACTGAGAGTTTCGGCTACGATGTAATCGTGGTAATCTTCAATGGCCTCTGCCAGCTCTTTCTCCGCCTGGTACGTGGTGATGATGCGATCATCGAGATCGAAATCCGCCTCTTTTCGCAGGCTCTGTATGCGGCGCACGACGTCCCTCGCCAGGCCCTCGGCGATGAGGTCCTGGGTGAGCGCTACATCCATCCCAACGGTCACCCCGTGCTCCGCTGCTACTGCGAGTCCCTCCCGGGGTTCCTCCCGAATGATGACCTCGTCAGCAGTCAGTTCAATGCTCTCGCCGTCCACCTGCACCTCGATCGGGAGATCAGCCTGGAGACGACGTACTGCTCCCACGGGATCATCCATCGAGTCCAGGGCGACCTTTACCATGGGGAATCTGTCTCGGAAGCGAGGTCCGAGTTTCTGGCTGTCGGGCAGGAGACGGTAGGTGACCAGGTCGCTCACGTCGTCGACGAAGTGGACCTCCTTGACATTCAGCTCATCCTTCACCAGGTCAATCAGCTCGTCCTTCAGCTTTTCGGTTCCGGGCTCCAGATAGACCAGCGCTCTTGATAGGGGCTGGCGCAGCTTGATGCCCTGGCTGTTGCGAGCCGAGTGGCCCTGGGTGACCACCTCTCGGGCGAGGGCCATCTGAGCCAGCAGCTCCTCGTCTATCTTCGCCAGGTCCGCCCGTGGCCATCGCGTATGGTGGATGCTCTCAGCCGCCGCGGCATCGACGGAACGAGCCAGGTTCTGATACATCGCCTCGGTCACGAAGGGGAGGGTAGGTGCCAGCAACTGGGTCAGGGTAGTTAGGATGCGGTAGAGTGTCGCATAGGCGGCTTCCTTCTCAGCGTCTCGCTCGCTCTTCCAGAAGCGACGCCGGCTACGCCTCACATACCAGTTAGAGAGGTCCTCAATGAACTGCTCAACGGCCATCGTTGTCGCATAGGCATCGTAGTTCTCGAGCCGCTCACTCACCTTGGCGACGAGCTGGTTCAGGCGCGCCAGCGCCCAGCGATCCAGGAGGGTGGGCTGTTCGGGCTCGACAGCGTCCCAGCGCGTGGCTGGTTCCCATTCGTCGATGTTGGCGTAGGTCACGAAGAAATCATACACGTTCCAGAGTGGGATCAGGAATTGGCGCCGAACCTCATCGGCGCGGTTGTAGCCGAACAAGAGATTCTTCTCGGGTTTGTGCGCGCAGTAGAGCCAGCGCATTACGTCGACGCCCATCTTATCGGCTGCTTCATTGAACTCTATCGCGTTTCCCCACGACTTATGCATCTCGCGTCCATCCTCGGCCAGGAGCAGCGCATACGAGAAGCACGTCTTGAAGGGGCGTGAGTTCTCGAGTACCGTCGCCATCGCCAGGAGGCTGTAGAACCAGTTACGGAACTGACCGGGGAACGACTCACTGATCCAATCGGCGGGATACCACTTGCGCCAGTAGTCGCGGTCCGTGCGATATTGGAGCGTGCTGAAGCTGACGATGCCGGCATCGAGCCATGGGTTTCCGACATCCGGGATACGCTCTACCTCAGCACTGCACTCGGGGCATTCGATGCGCACTTGATCGATCCACGGTTTGTGTGGCGTGTGACCCCCAAAGGTCTCCCAGCCGGACACGGCGCGCTCCTCAAGCTCTTTCTCGTCTCCGATGACCTCGAAATGACCGCATTCAGCGCACTCCCAGATCGGCAGCGCGAGTCCCCAGTACCGTTTCTTGCTGATCATCCAGTCGTGCATATTGCGCAACCAGTCAAGCTCCCGATCCAGACCGAAAGACGGGATCCAACGAATCTGCCTGGTTACGTCCATCATGTCGTGGCGCAGCTCATCCATCGAGATGAACCACTCGTCAACTAGGCGGAAGACGAGCTCCGTGCCACATCTCCAGCAGACGGGGTACCGGTGACGGTAATCCTCAATTCTGTATAGGAGCTCTTTCTCTCGCAGGCTTTCGAAGACCCGCTCAGAGCTATCCGATACATCCGTGCCCGTCAGAGAGCCGAAGCCCTCGACAAAAACTCCTTCTTCATCAAGAGGCGCGATGGCCGGCAGGCCGTGCTCCTGGGCGAGCTCGAAGTCCTCAGCGCCGCAACCGGGCGCGATATGCACAATGCCGGTCCCTTCCTCCTCGCCGACGTCTTCCCAGAGGATCACACGATGAGCCTGGGGGCCTCCCATTCTCTGCTGAGCCTCCAACTCGTCGAAGGGGCCTTCGTACGTCAGTCCCCCCAACTCAGTTCCATCCATCTCGTCAAGCACCTCGTAGTCCCCTACCAGGATAGACAAGGCCCCCTTCGAGAGGTAGACAATCTGATCACCCTGGCGGACCTTGACGTACGTCAGATCCGGGCCTACAGCGGCGACCACGTTGCTGGTCAGCGTCCACGGCGTCGTGGTCCAGACGAGGAGGCTCTCGTTCTCTCGACCGCGCAGCGGAAAGCGGACAGTCACGCTGGCATGTGTGAGCTCCCGATAGCCCTCTGTGACAATCTCATGCTGGCTGATGCCGGTAGCGCACCGGGGACACCAGGGCATGACGTCCGTTCCCTTGTACAACCACCCCTGCTCCCAGCACTTCTTCAACATCGTCCAGATCATGTAGTTGTTCTCGTTGGACAAGGTGAAGTAGGAGCCGCCCAGCTCCGGAAGTCCCAGACGCCCGACGATGTTCTCGACCGTGTCGGTCACCGGTCCCTGGGGGCCCTCGACCGTGATCTCGGCCTCCGGATTCTCCTCCATCTGGTCGGCCAGCCAGCGAAGCCGGTCTGTGTCGTTCCAGTCCATCCAGTAGCCCAACCGCTTTGACTGCTCCGTCTGTACGGCTGCGTAACGGAGGACACGCCTCTTGCAGTCTCGGACAAAGCGATCGATGCCGTACTCCTCGATATCACGCTTCGACTCGAAGCCCTTTTCCTTCTCGACCTCGACCTCGACCCAAAGGCCCTGACAGTCGAAACCATTCTGGTAGCGCGTTTTGTACCCGCGCATAGCCCAGTAGCGGTGATAAAGGTCTTTGTAGGTGCGTCCCCAGCCGTGATGGATGCCCATCGGGTTGTTGGCCGTGATCGGTCCATCGATGAAGGACCAGCGGCGGCCATCCTTGCGAAGATCGACAAGCTTCTCGAAAGCGTCTGTCTCTTCCCACCATTGGAGGATCTCCTTCTCCTGTGCGACGAAGTCAACTGGGTTGGGTACCGGTTCAAACATCTCGTCTCCTTTGGACTGTCAGTGCACGCAGACTAGTCATGGTTCTCTTCCAGATCGTACCGCATGGTATCGAAGTAGTCTGTGCATCGCATCGCGCGCCAGAACGCCTGTGAGGCAGGATTGCTCTCAAGCACTCGAAGCGGGAGCCTATCATCTCCCGCCACAGACGCAGCATCTCTGGCAGATATGCTTATTCGCGGGGCGAGCCACAATGCCCATGGCCAACTCCCTCCAGAAAGCAAAAAACCCCCGTCCCTAAGGGACGAGAGTTCACACTCCCGCGGTACCACCCTACTTGCCCCTGATGTGGGGCCTCTCCGCCGGCGACCAGCATCGCCGCGTCTCTGATAACGGGAGACGAACTCGTCTGTACCTACTGGGTCTGATGCTCGGTCGATCAGCCGTTCAGCCAGCGGCTCCGGAGTGATTTTCGGCGGGGAACCGCATCCGGCTCTCACCATGCCCGGACTCGCTGAGGCGGGGCACCCCAATTACTCGTCTCCATCATAGCCTTTTAAGATTGGCTCGTATTATGCCACAGAACGGGTGCGTGTCAAGCCAGAGCTCACGCACGCCATCCGCTTCATGGCATCGGCGCCTTGGCGCCGACCGGCGTGACTACGGGGAGCGCAGCCAATCTGATGAGGGTGGGGCGGGCGTGGGTCCGAAGAGGACTACGGTCGTCGGTGATCGGGCCGTCGAGCTGCTCAGTGTCCCAGGACGCGCACGCTCTCCTCGCGGTCGTGGTGGATCAAGGAGTACGCACCAAAACGGGAGAGGACGCGGCGAACGCGGTTGCGCAGGGCTCGCATACGATCGTCCTTCGCTTTCCACGTGCCGCTGACTTGATTCAAAACCAGCTTGCTATCCCCACGAATCTCCACAGAATACGTGTTGGGGGATTGGCCCGCCAACTGGATGCGCTCTACCAGGCTCTGGAGGGCGGCGATCAAGGTCTCGTACTCGGCTTCGTTGTTGGTCATCTCGCGGCCGAAGTCGAGGCGTACGAGTCTCTCTCTGTCATCCAGCTGGCGGATGAGCACGTAACTCCCGTACCCGGGCCCGGGGTTCCCTTTGCTGCCCCCGTCGAAGATGATGACGTAATCAGGCTCCTCGACTTCTTCATCGACGTCCAAGTCGAGGGACATGGCCGCCTGGGCTGGCAACTCGGATGACCATTCGTCTGACAGGCGCCTGAAGAGGTCCTCTCGTTCCGCCTCTGACAGCGAGGCAATCGCCGAGAGGATCCGCTCAATGGTGTCCTTCACCGGGACGTCCTTCGGTCGTAGAGCGCCAACAGGTTTGCGACGTGGATCTGCTGGACCTGTCCATGGAGAGGAAGTCGAGATAGGCCAGTGGATTCGATGCTGTCATCCCTGAGTGCCTTCTTCCCCTCGCCACTCTCAATCGCGTTCGCGACTTTTTCCTCGATGGCATCGAGGTAACCGAGACTGGCGTCGACGGCCTGGTTCACTTCGCCCACAAGCACGACCTCGCCGTGGCCCTGCACCATATTGCTGACGTCCAGATCCTTGATCTTGTTCAGCGATCGCCTGAAGGCCGATACGCCACCATCGACGATTGACGGTACGGGCATCATGACGTCTGAGGCAAATAGCACCTGATCTTTCTCTACATACACCATGATCAAATCCTTCGTGTGGCCCGAGGCGGAGATGAGACGGGTGACCTGCCCCGCGAGCTGGAGGGCCATCCCCTCCCCGTCGAACGTAACGTCGGGGAGGCGAAGCTCAACCTCCTCCAGCAGAGGTTCCTGGGTCTGGGCTTCCTCAAGGGCCGGTCGGCCTCGTTCCGCGAGGAGCTGCCGACAGAGCTGGTGAGATATGAGGTCAGCCTCGGGAAAGAGGTACGTTCCATACGAGTGGTCGGCGTGGTAGTGGGTCAGGATCACGTAGCGCACCGGCCCAGGGGAGACCTTTTGGATGAAAGACGACATCTCTCTTGTCTCGACGGGAAAGGGCAGGCTGTCGATGAGAATCGTACCCTCCGGTGTCACGACGGCCCCGGCGGTCACTTGAGCATACAGGTCGCTGGTGAAGACGTAGATATCGTCGGAGACCCGTTCACGGAACATCAGGCACCTCGCAGTGAGTAACGAAAGTCATGATGATATTCAACTGTTGTCGAGGATAGCATCGAAGATTGCCAAAGTCAAACAGAGAGACGAACTATCTGGCTATGGGGTCCATACACAAGTGAAACCCCGCCATGCCGTGCGCCGTAAGTGTGTTGAGCCTTTGCTCGTAAGTGGGTGCCTGCTCCCAAGTCTCCCTGGGAGACTACAGCTCCCTATCTGATAGGTGTTGGCTCAAAACGCAGTCGGCTGTCACGAACACAGCAGGGTTATCTAGACAAAGTATAACACGTCTTCAAAAAAGCGCAAGTGACAATCGAAGTCCGAACTGGTGATGCGTCAATTGTGGCTTCGAGGGGATGTTTGTTTCCCATCAACTTTTTCTGGCGGGAACAAACCCTCCTTTTCCACTTGGGTGATCGATCCCTCTTCGCTCCTGGATGCCGTGACGATGTCCGGTCATCCGGGCCCTCACCACAAGTATACCACAGCCAGGTGTGTTTGTCAATAGGGAACTCGCTGGGTCCCTTTTTGGAAAGAGAGGTGGTCAGCGGGCCAGTGCCCGAGGGTCCGCTCTTGGGGGTGCCACGCGCTGGATGCGTCATCTGGAGAGGCGCACCGCGTCACCGGTCAGTCCACGAGATGTGTCTGGATGAGGGCTGCTCATCGGCGGTGAGGTCTCTTGTAGACGTTCCGCGGAACGAGACCGGCGGCTTCGGCTCGGTGTCGACGGATAGAGAGAAGATGTCGGGGCGGCCGTAGTGACCGACCGCGTCAAAATCGACCTTGCTCTGGATGAGATCCTCTCTGCTGAGGTCGGCGTAGAGGATGCCCTCTCGATCGTAGAGGGGGCCAGCGAGCACCTCTCCGAGGGGGGAGACGATGGCGCTACCGCCTCGACAGATCACCTCAGGCTGGTCATCGAGCTCCTCGCGCAGGGGTAGATCAGCCGGGACCATGTCTTTGGTCACGAACTGGTTACAGCCCAGTACAAAGCAGCGTCCCTCACACGCGATGTGTTGCAGGGTGGCGTGCCACGTGTCGCGGGCATCCGCAGTAGGTGCGAGGTACAGGTCGACACCCCTGGCGTACATGGCCATCCGGGCCGCCGGCATGTAGTTCTCCCAGCAGATCAGCCCTCCGATGGTTCCGATATCGCTGTCGATGGCCGTCAAAGTACTGCCGTCGCCCTCTCCCCACACGAGCCGCTCAGCTCCCGTGGGCTTGAGCTTTCGGTGTTTCCCCAAATAGGATCCATCGGGCCCGAGGTAGAGCAGGGTGCAGTAGAGCGTGCCCTTGCTGAAGTCCTGGTCACGCTCGGTGACCCCTATGGCGAGATAGACGCCGGTGTCAGCGGCAGCTTCTCCGAGAACGTCCGTCGCGCGACCGGGGACGGCGATGCTGTTTTGCCAATACCGCTCCCACAGAGCCCGTCCCGCCGGCGTGCGACTGCCGACCACCATCCCGAAGCTGAAGCCCCGGGGGTAGCAGGGGATGAACGCCTCCGGGAAGAGGACGAGCTCCGCGCCACCGGCTGCGGCTTCACGGATGAGCACTACCGCTTTCTCGATTGTAGCGTCTCGGTCGAAGAGCACGGGTGCCGCCTGCACGACGGCTACTCGAACCGATGGTCTCTTGAGCATAGGGTCACTCCGTTTCAGTTTGCCCGGTGAGCAAGGGTTTTGTCATCCGGTGACTTAAGATCTCGTATCCGATCTCCCTGTAGAATCTCTCTGCCGTCTGGTTGAAGGCGTACACCGTGAGCTCCATCGACGAGGCACCGTGGGCCAACGCCCACGCCTCGGCTCTCACCATCAGCGCTTGTCCGATCCCTCGCCGGCGGAGGCTTTGTTTCACACCGAGATTGTCGATGACTGCGTACCGACGTGCTGTTAGAATGGGGACATCGGGGGTGTCCCTGACCATGACATGTACGAAACCGACCAGATGGCCTTCCATCTCAGCGACGAAGAGGCCCTTATTGGCTTCTCGGATCAGATCGGTGATGTAAGCTCGCTGACGTGAGGGACCGTCAGGCGCCGTGAACCGCTGAGGCAAGGCGGCCCGGTGCATCCTGTCAACCTCGTCCATGATGACGCAAAGGCGTTCGTAGTC
>CAZQXX010000016.1:0-2698 GCA_964597105.1 uncultured Anaerolineales bacterium | reverse complement strand
GGTTCTCGAGCCACAGTTGACCAGACCCACAGCCGACCTCCAGGATGTGGCACGTCTCGGGGAGCTCGAACCTATCAAACACCCAGCGATGCCAGGGATAGGGGTTGATGCTGAACACGCGATGGAGCGCCGCGCGCGCGCCAAGGTTCGAGGCGTCTTTGTATTGCTCTGCCTTAAGGTACTGTCGGTCGGTTAGGTGACGCACACTTCTCCCTCCAGTCTCACTTATTGACCGAGGAGGACGGTCTTGAGGACGGCCTTGAGGGCCAGGATTTGCTCCTGCAACCAGAGAGGGGGGGGCAAATGACGGTTCTCCTCCCATCCCCGCGCCATCGTGATGGAGTGGTCTTCAGTCAGCCATCGTGGGGGCAATAGGATGACGGCGGGCTAGATGACGCCGTGCCGCTCGACGCGGCGTCATCTAGCAACTCAGATGGACGAGGAAGCACGGCTTCGGCAATCGGCCATGTCGCCTGCTAGCTGTACTCGTAGAAGCCCCTGCCTGTCTTCCGTCCCAGGTGACCGGCGGCGACCATGCGCCTCAAGAGGGGGCACGGCCGGTATTTGTCGTCGCCCAACCCTGCGTGGAGGACCTCCATGACGTTCAGAAGGATATCGAGGCCGATCAGGTCAGCGAGTTCCAGGGGCCCCATCGGATGGTTCATACCCAGCTTCATGACCGTGTCGATCGCCTCTCTGGTGCCAACACCTTCCATAAGGGCATACGCGGCTTCGTTCAGCATGGGGCACAGGATGCGGTTCGATATGAAGCCCGGGTAGTCCTCTGCTTCGACCGGCGTCTTGCCCAGCGCTTCCGCAAGGGCGACCGTGGTCTGCGTCGTGTGCTCGGAGGTGTCCAGCCCCCGAATCACCTCGACGAGCTTCATCAAGGGCACGGGGTTCATGAAATGCATCCCAATGACCTGATCCGGGCGATCTGTGGCGGCGCCGAGCTCGGTGAGAGAGATAGACGACGTGTTGCTGGCCAGGATGACGTCTGGTCGGGTCAACTCATCAAGCTGCTGGAAGATCTTGCGCTTCACATCGGCGTTCTCCACAACCGCCTCGACGGCGAAGTCGGCCTCGGCAGCAGCCTGCAACTTGGTGGAGGTGGTGATGTTCTCGAGCGCGGCCTCCAACTGGTCGTCGGTCAGGCGTCCTTTGCTGTGAAGCTTTTCCACAGAGCGCTTTATGGATGCCAGGGCGCGCTCCAGCTGATCTGAGTCGATGTCTATGAGGGTGACCTCGTACCCGGTGGTGGCGCAGACCTGGGCGATGCCGTGCCCCATCGTTCCAGCGCCGACAACGGCAATTCGTTCGATGTCCATAGGAACTCCTTTTACTCCAGGTGGATGGCCATTGCGACGGCCTCACCGCCCCCGAGACAGAGCGTGGCGAGCCCGTGCTCCAGCCCGCGATGTTTGAGGGCGTGGATTAGGGTGACCAGCACGCGGGTGCCCGAGCATCCGATCGGGTGACCCAGGGCGATGGCTCCACCATTGACGTTGACCTTCTCCTCGGGCAGACCGAGCGCGCGGATGTCGGCGACCATTTGGGCGGCGAAAGCCTCGTTGACCTCAAGGAGGTCGTAGTCGTCTACGGTCGTGCTCGTCTTGTCAAGGAGTCTCTGTACCGCGTAGATCGGTGCGGTGAAGACTTTGAGTGGTTCGACAGCAGCTTGATCATACGCGACGATGCGGGCCACCGGTTCGATTCCCAGCTTGTGGGCTTTGGCCCGTCGCATGACGACGGTCGCAGCAGCTCCGTCGGTGATGCCGGGCGAGTTACCTGCGGTGACGATTCCGTCCGGATCGAAGACGGGCTTGAGGCGGGCTAGGGCCTCCAAGGAGGTGTCGCGGCGGGGGCACTCGTCGATGTCCAATGTCGCCGTACTCCCCCTGCGTTGGGGCACTTCTACGGGGACGATCTCATCCTTGAAGCGGCCCTCGTCGATCGCTGCAATAGCCTTTCTGTGGCTGTGATATGCGTACTCGTCCAGCTCTTCGCGTTCCAGATTGTACTCACGGGCAATCCACTCGGCGGAGTTGCCCATATGGTGGTCCTCGAAGGAACACCACAGGCCATCGTAGACCATAGCGTCTACAAGGTTGCCGTCACCCAGGCGGTATCCAAACCGGGCCTCCTTGAGCAGGTACGGCCCGTTGTTCATGCTCTCCATCCCGCCGGCGACGAATATATCACCATCGCCAGCAGCGATCATTGAGGCTGCCATCATCAGTGTCTTCAAGCCGGATCCACAGATCTTGTTGACCGTGGTGGCGCCGACGGAGGCCGGAACACCTGCCTTGAGGCCGGCCTGTCGCGCGGGCGCTTGCCCCTGACCGGCCTGAACGACGTTGCCGATCAGTATCTCGTCGATCGCGGCCGGGTCGACGCCGGCTCTCTCGACGGCCGCTTCGACGGCGACAGCCCCCAGGTCTGAGGCCGACAACGGGGTGAGGGAGCCCTTGAACTTGCCGATGGGCGTTCGCACGGCGGATACGATGACAGGGTCGTTGGCATTCCTTGCGGAGGCGTTGGACATGTGTGTTCTCTCCCTTCTGGTGGGTGTACTGACGCAGGGTGTCTGCCGTGCTGCGTCTATTGATCTATGGGTCTCGAGCCTCGCTTCTGTGCTCGAACAGAGGGCGCAATCGATCGTAGACTTGATGCATCCACTCGGGGATGACGCGGGTTT
>CAZQXX010000015.1:11916-27406 GCA_964597105.1 uncultured Anaerolineales bacterium | reverse complement strand
GCGAACGTCTGAGCAGCGTCCGGCTGCAACTCGAAGGGGATGACGTACTGATTCTGCTCCGTCCGATCAAGACCCACGTTCGCCAGGTCGGCGCCCGTCAGGATCGTCTCATAGACCCGATCCGAGGTCGCGGACTGGGTCTGCGTGACACCTGAGGTGCCTGTCAGCGAGCCGGTTCCGCCCACTTCTCCGGTCGCGGCCTCGGGCCCGCCTAGGGTCGTGGTGATCAAGGTATCGGGCGGAGGCGGGTTCGTGCCGGCGTCGACGAACTCCAGGAGCGCCGTCCCCTTGATCGTCTCAACGGCCTGTTCAGGGTTCTCGACGCCGGGGAGCTCGACGATGATGCGCCGCTCTCCCTGGGCCTGGACGACCGGCTCGGTCAGTCCCAGGCTGTTGACACGACTCTCGACGATACGGCGGGCTGCCTCCATAGAGCTGCGATCGAACTCCTGCCCCTCAAGGGGATCAGCGGCCAGCAGCACCTTCAAGCCGCCCTGAAGATCGAGTCCCAGACGGAGGCTGATATCCCTGTGCCCCTCCGGCTGCCAGAAAAGGAGGCTCTCCACCCACCCGGGGTGTTCGATATTCAGAGCAACGAACAGCGACACGAGCGCCACTGCGATAACGGTGACCAGGTGCCACGCCTTAGTTTCTCTCATACGAGGTCCTTTCGATGCCCCTGGGGGCACAACGCATCATCAACGAATAATGCCTGTCGCAAAGTCGCCCCCAGGCATGGGGCTCAGCGCGTAAGTCATATCGAGGGTCACAGGCCCATGGGGCAGGAGGACGATCGCGTATCCCCGCCTTCTCAATCCGCCTGTTACCTCAGGATGTCCTGTGCTGCCACAGGAGACAGATTATAGCAGGGGAGGCATCCGTGTCAATGTACGGCCCATCGCGACGGGTCGATCGCTCGCCTGCTCGGGCCAGCGACCCCAGCGGGGGCTGCGCCGGATGAGGGGCAGCGGGCCTCGGTGGCAATGGAGGCATCGTGACCGCGCTGGTCGGATCTAGCAGCTGGAGATGCGCGTGCCTCCGTCCACCTCCTCGCCGAGCAGGCAGCGGGTGAGCAAGCCGAGACGGGTGCCCGGGAGCACGTCCACTGTGACGTGAGGGTGCCGCTCCACCAGCCTGACCATACGCTCCACCTTGTCCGCCATTCCACCGGTGACGTCCACCGCCTCCGAGCCGGACAGAGCTTCCCGCAGATCGGGAAGGTCGTCCGGCGTGATGCGGGAGATGACCCTCCCGTCCACGTCGAGCACACCGGGCACGCGGCTGAGGAGGAGTACGCGATCCGGTTCGAGCTCGTCGGCGAGATAGACGAACAGATCCTCGGTCGAGGCGATGGTCCCGCCCCGGACCTCATCGAGCGCCACGTCGCCATAGACGAGGGGCACCAGGCGATGGGTGAAAGCGTGGCGGATGGGGTGCGTGTCCAGGGATATCAGCCTGCCGTCGCGACAACGCGCCGAGGCGGACGGCTGCAGGCTGAGCACGGGAACCCCGGCCTCCAGGAAGGCGTCGGTCACGATGCGGTTCAGACGGGCGGCAGCGGCGGCGACCTCGGCGTAGCCGCGCCATTCGGCGCGAGTCCTGACACCCTCCGCGGTGCCATACGGCTCAGCGGCCCAGTGTCCGAAGGAGCCAGAGCCGTGACCCAGCAGCAGCTGCAGCTCCGGCTCGGCGTCGAGAGCCCGGCGCACCTCCTCGGCCAGGCGAGCGATCGTCTCGAGCTGTGGTGTGTACGCCTGCATCTTGTCCGTGATCAGTGAGCCGCCAAGCTTAACGAATCGGAGCATGTCAGGATCTCCTCAGCGGGCTGTCCCAGAGGACGTCGCCGTGGAGCGCCTGCTTGAGGAACTGGAACATGGCCCAGCACTCCCAGGCAAACGGAAAAAACCCCAGCAATCCGAGCACGGGCATGCGGAAATAGCGAACCCCGAAATCGAGGGGCCAGGGTAAGGTGTAGCGCCAGCCGGAGGTGGCCCAGAAGTTCCAGAACTCCCACAACAGACCGGCGATGAACCCGGCCGCCAGCAACGTGACGGCGGGGCGCGGATCCCCCTCAACCCACGACTTCAGAGGCGAGTCGGCGCCGAGCCGGACGTTGAGCGGCTCCAGGAGAAGGATAAAGCCAATCCAGACGAACCCGAAGGTGTAGCGGGCGATGTGGACCGGCAGCAGTGGGGGAATGGCCACACATGCCACCCCAACCACGAAGAGCACGGTTAGGACCGTGGGAGACAGGTCACGGGCCTCCGTGCGTAGATCCTTCACGAAGCCGAGTCCGTGCAGCACATCGGCAGTCTCGAAGAGACCGGGCATGATGGTAGCGAAGGACCAGAGGTAGGCCCAGTCTCGGGCGATCGGATTCTCCGGCACGCCGACGTAGATCCAGTTCTTCAAGCGGAGGTTATACACCTCGAACAACAGCCAGCACCCCACGGAGATCCAGACAAGCATCAGGGCCTCCCTTGGCCGGTCGTGGATCAGCGAATGGCCACGCAGGTGGAGCGCGAGGGCATCGGCGAACAGGATGTACCCGGTCCAGACGATGGGCGTGAACCAACGGCCCACGAAGGGTTGTCCAATAAACAGAAGAATCTCAGCTACTACGACGGTGCCCAGGCCAAGCCAGCCGTACCACTTCAGACGCATGATACCCCCTCTACATTATTGATGTCGTGCCAAACCCGAATCCCCTGAGGGCCACGAACAGCCCTCCAACTCAGTCGCCGATACCATACGGCCCGCTACAGCGACGTCATTCCCGACCAGCGACTCGCTGCCACCACTGACCTACGAGCAGTCGCCACCGCAACCGCCCCCAAATCCGGAGCGCCAGTGCCCGGTCACCGGCGTCTGCTGACCGCGCGCTGTACAGTGACCGGGCGTAGAGCTGGACCAGTCTGTCCAGCTCCGGCGCGCCCTCGGCCACGAACCCCCGCAGCGGCCCGATCCCGGAGAAGTCCCTCAGCCAGCCCTCAAGGGCGACGCCAAACTCATTCGGCGTGTCACCAGGACGCACGGGCACCGTCAGCCGCCGCGCCTGCCGTCGGATCCGCCCGTAGATGGCGGCCAGAGCCGTCAGAGGATCCTGACGACGGAACCGCCGCCGCGCGACGGAGGACCAGATAGCGACCGCCGCACCGACGGCCATTATCCCCAGGATGAGCCCTTGCCACCAGCGGATTCCACCCCAGGCTCTCCGGGCCGGCTCGAGCGGCTCTGCAGGCGCCGCCCATTCAGCTCGCGCGGCTTGCTCCGGGCGCTCCTCCGCAAGAAGCCCGGCCGTAGGCTCAAACCTGACCCACCCGTGTCCCGGGAAGTAGACCTCGGGCCAGGCGTGGGCGTCCGCCTCCGTCACGACGTAGTGCCCCTCGCCGCGGTCGTAGGTCCCGGGCGCGTAGCCAACGGCCAGGCGAGCGGGCACGCCCGCCGCCCTCGCCAGGACCACCATGGCTGAGGCGTAGTAGTCGCAGTACCCCTCTTGGACATCGAAGAGGAAGAAGTCGACGACATCGTGGCCCCCCGGCGGCGCGGGGACATCCAGCGTGTAGGGGAAGCCGCGCAGGTAGTTTTCGATGGCGGTCGCCCGGTCATAGGGTGTCGGCGCGGTGGCCGTGAGGTCCCGAGCCAGAGCGAGCACGCGCGGAGGCACTGTGTCGGGCCGCCTGAGGTAACGGTCCTCCACCCAGGCCGGGTAGTCAGTCGCAGCCCCGCGCAGGCCCGCCTCGTCGACCACGGGGACAACGGAGTCTGCGCGGTAGCGGTCTGCCTCGACGGTGGCGGCGAAGAGATCGTCGTGCGAGCGCCAGGCGACGACGACATCATGGTCAACCGTCACGAGCGTGCCCGCCACGTGAATCAGGTTACCGGCATCGCCGACCATGCGCACCGCCTGGCGGACGACGCGCTCAGTCGTCGACGTCCCCAGCGGCGCCGTGACCACCGGCGTGGCTGCCTCATACGGGACGGACGTCGTCTCTCCCGCTCGCCATCCGGAGCCGGTGTAGATGTCGTAGGTGTGGCTTCGCCAGTAGTAGCGCGGCGGCTCGACTCCTGCCGACGCCGGCACTCCGGCAGCAAGATCGCCCGTACTGACAACCATTACCACTTCTTCGGAAAGCTCCGGCCCAGACCCCAGCAGGTGTCTTCGGGGCAGGCCGCCGCTTTCCACGGCCTGGAAGGCGGGTCTGCCTCGTCTCTCCAGCCCGAACGACTCGGTGACGCTTTCCACACGATCTGAGCCCTGGTCTTCGCCGCCGCGGACCAGGTTCACGATCCGATCCGCCGAGACGGAGGGCACGGTCTGCGCCACCGTGACGAGCACCAGGGAGACGAAAAGCGCCGCAATCGCTGTCTGCGTCCGGAGCTCCGGGTAGTCCACGTTCCTTACGCTCCAGCGCCGCATCCGCTGGTCGTAGGATACCATCGCCATCAGGAGAAAAGCAGCCAGCAGAAAGCTGAGGAGGAAGAGGTGACTGCCCCACACGTGGTAGAACGCCGTGACCAGGAGCGCTCCAGCCGGCGTGATAGCCCGCAACGGTCGCTCGCGACGACAGATCAGCCACCCGGCCCACGCGCTCACCGCCCAGAGACCCAGCGCCCACACAAGCGCGACGGCCACGGGGTCGAAGGCCGGGTTCCCTCCGACCAGCGTCGTTCCCCACTCGCCCACTCGCGTCAGAATCGTGGCCACACTCCGCCCAAGGGCCACCAGGGCACCGGTCACTCGGACCAACTCGGGCGGAATCCCTCTAACCGGCCACTGAAGGTGGGCCCAGGCCAACCTGCTTCCGGCCACGAACAACGCGACCAGTTCGTCGAGGAGGCGGCCGACTCTCAAGAAGACGGTCCCCAGCCCCAGGCCCGCCGCGAGGACACCCGCCACCCAGGAGGCCCAGCCCGTCGCGCTCAGGATCCACCCCGCCAGCACGCCCAGGGCCGCCATCGTCAGCGCGAGGGAGGGATCCACGCCACGAATCCGATCCGCCGTGCCCAGCGCCACGCTGCCCACGGCCAGCATGAGCAACCCCAGAAGAAGCAGATTCCGGCCGCCGACCCGTCGCACCGTCCAGCGGATGAGCCTGTCGAGGGCATTCCAGATCACGCGAGGCCCGTCCATTCGGTATCCTGCGGCTTGCGGACGGGCACGGCGTGCCCGGTGCCCAGGACGCGCCACTCCCAGTGTCCGCGTCTGCCCGGCTGCATCGCAGACCGATCGAGCAAGTCGGGGCCGACCACGTGGTGGGCGATGCCAAGGGCCGACAACAACGCCGTCATCTCACTCATGGTGGCATGGGCCTCTCCGTCAGCGCGGCCGGGATCGGGCGAAGTCTGCACCGCGTCGGCGAAAGCGGGTCGATCCAGGAGCAGCACCGTGGGAGTGAGATCCCGTCTCATCAGCGGCAAGAGCGCCTCGACCCACTCACTGCGCAAGTCGGGCGTGATGATCACCAGACTGGCATGTCGCCCCAGCGCCGGGCCGGCGCCGGCGAGGACGTCGGCTAGCGGGCGTTGGCCGAGCCCGATGAGAGCCAGCGCGCGCAGCACCTCCCAGCGCCGCCCTTCGCCACCTCGCGGTCTCAGCCACTCGAGCTCCTCGCCGTGGGCCACGAGCCCAACAGCCTTGCCAGAGCGCAAACCACGATCTGCCAAGGACGCGGCCAGGATCACCCCATGCTCCTGTGTGGCATTCAGGCCCTCGCCCACCTGCACCCGACCATTCATGTCGAGGAAGATCCACCAGTCCCCTGCCGGGACACCCTCGAAGAGCCTCACGTGGAGGGATCCGTGATGCGCCGACGTGCGCCAGTGGATCCAACGAGGGCTATCACCGGGGAGGTATTCGCGCACAGCAGCAGCGCTGACCGTGCGCTCCGGCGCGCTCGGCCGCGGGCGTCCCTCACCGGCGCGACCGCCGGATGCCACCTGGATGGAGGGCAGGGAGAGAACCGGCGGCATCACCATGAAGGGGAGCGATCGGGAATAGCGGTGTTCGACGGTGAAAAGACCGAGGGGATCGCCCGATCGGAGCGTGGTGGGCCCGAGGGTGAAGAGCCCCCGTTGCGTGCAGCTACCTCTCGTGCGCCAGCGTCTCGAGTCGTGCCCGCCCAGGCCCACCGCCCGGTTGACGCGATACCCGGGCATGCTCGAAAGATCCGTGACCTCGACCCAGACGGCGGGGAATGAGTTGTCGTTGACCAGGGTGAAGCGCTCTTCGAGCCGGTCGCCGACCTGAGCCCACCCAAAGCGCATCTCCCGCGTGAGCCGCAACCCGTCGGACAGGGAGCGCGCCCACAGGTACGAGGTCAGCAGCGCGCCGCCGAGGGCGACCAGGAGCATCGTCCAGCCCCGATACGGGGCCACGAGTTCCAGCACCAGCAGCAGGGCAACCAGTGGCGGCAGCAACCGCGCGTTGAGCCTCAGGCCAGTCTCGGGCCCCTCGGACATCCTGACCTACTCGTACACTTTCTCCTCGACCTGCTCAGCTTCCGGCGCATCCGATTCCACGTCCCGCGCCGTCGCCCTCTCATCCAGCACCTCTTTGTAGTACTCGTGCTGGATGATAAGGTCCATCACCTCGTTGGTGCCGGTCCAGATCATGATCAAGCGCGTGTCGCGCAGCAGCCGCTCGATGGGGTAGACATCGGTGTAACCGATCCCACCCAGGATCTGCATGGCGTGATTGACCACCCGCCACGCGGTATCGGTGGCGAACTTCTTCGCCTCGGAGACAAGCCGTCGCGAACGACCAGGATCGCCGCCGGCATCCACGCTGCGAGCCGCCCCATCGACCAACCCGCGGGCAGCGTCCAGTTGGGTGATCGAATCGGCCACCTTGAAGCTCACGCCCTCGAACCTGCGGATCTTCCTCCCAAAGGCGTGCCGTTTGTCGGAATAGCGCGCCGCGACCTCCAGGGCAGCACGCCCCATGCCGAGGGCACCGGCAGCGCTGGTCAAGCGCTCCGGGATCATCATCTGGTAGAAAACCTCGGCCGCGCCGTTCTCACGCCCTATCACATTCTCGGCGGGTACCACCGCGTCTCGGAGGACCAGCCGCCCGGTCCCGGCCCCTCGGGTGCCCAGGAGCCCGTACAGGTACTCCACCTCGACCCCCTCCCCCTGCTCAAGAATGAAGGCGCTGATGCCGCGGCGAGCCGGCGCCTCGGGATCGGTGCGGGCGTAGACCAGGAAGACATCCGCCTCGGCCGCCCCGACGATGAACCGCTTCTGACCACGCAGCACGTAGTGGTCCCCCTCACGGCGGGCCTCGGTGGTCGTGCCGAAGAAATCCGAGCCTCCACGGGGCTCGGTGAGCGCCTCGGCGGCGACTGTCTCGCCGGTCAGAAGCGGCACCAGCCAGCGCTCCTTCTGCCCCGCGGTGCCGAACACGTCGAGGGCCTCACCGACGATGCTGGGCATCACGTACGCGCAGGCCAGCGCCGTACCCAGCACCCCCACCTCCTGGATGGCCACGATCTCGTCCTCCCAGCCCAGCCCGCGCCCGCCATACTCAACGGGAAAACGGAGCCCCAACAGATTCCGTCGTCCTGCCTCGCGCACGAACGCGCGCGGATACGTGATCCGGTCCGCATCCATGTCAAGGATCATCTCCCGAGGCACCCAACGGACAAAATCGCGCACTTCTTCGCGCAGCGCACGCTGCTCCTGAGTCAGCGTTGCCTCGAACATCGCCCTCCTCCTATCCTCACCACACCTTGAACTCGCCGCGGATCAGTCGCTCGGTGAAGCGATGGATGGTGGCGAACTCCCGATCGATCACCTCCGATACGGGACCTCTCACATCTCCGAGCTCGGCACCATCCGAGAGAATGAGCTGCGCCGCAGCGACCAGCGGCCGGTCGATCGGCTGACCGATCTGGCTGCAAAGGTAGACGGTCACCTCCCGCACCCCTTCGACCTCGAGATAGACTCGCTCCGCGATCTGGTGGCTGAGGAGATTGTAGATCTTCCCCACGTGGCTGACGGGGTTCTTGCCCGCCGCCGCCTCGGTGGTCGCCGGGCGGTTAAAGGCGATGACCCCGTTGACCCGGTTCCCCCGCCCCACCTGACCGCCGTCCCCACCCTCCGCCGAGGTGCCAAGGACCGTCAAATACATCCCCGCGGTGCCCCGACCGGGCTGATCGAGGGTGTTGATGGCGATGTCGATCTCTTCCATCGAGTGCGGCTGGCGTCCCACGAAGTCCTTCAGTTCGTCGTGGATGGCCACCTTGCGCGCGAAGTAGACCTGTTCATCGCTAACGAAGCGATCGACGAAAGCCAGGGCGACCGTCAGCGTCAGTTCCTGTCCGAAGCGATAGCCCATGACCTTGATGTCCTCACCAGCCTCCGGGTGGGCAGCCTTGAAGGCGGTCGAGTTGAGGTGGCGCTCCACGGCCAGCACGAGCTTCTCGGTCTCCGAGAGCGGGGCGTAGCCGACGCCAGCCGAGGTGTCGTTGGCCCCGACCTCCTCCCGCTCGAAGATATCGGTCAACTCCGGCGAGCCCGGCTTGATCTCGTTCTGGAAGACGATGTGCTCCTCCGGATCGACGAACCGGAGATGGCCCCGCAGCCAGCTCTTGGCTGCCGCCTCGGCGATCTCGCCGACGGGTACGCGCACCCCCTTGTACTCGTAGGTCGCCCGATCACCGAAGACCAGGCGCATGGGCTCGTCCACGGTTCCGCCGCCCAACGCCGGCGTGGCTCCTCCGGCCACGAGGAGGCCCTTGTCGATGTTGTGATGCAGCACCCGGCCGAAACGATCCCGATAAGCCCGCGAGAGCTCGACGCTTACGGCCTCCGCGATAGCATCACAGATGGAATCTGGATGACCGCTCCCCTTCCGCTCGACGAGCTCGATGGGCTGGTCCTCCATCGGGAGATTGGGGACCTCCTCGACAAGAATGTTGCGCGATTTACGTTCCGCTGCCATCGTTCACCTCCATCAAGTGCATCATTTGGTTGATGATCGAGTCGAGCCACATACATCCCGAGCCAGTTGGCCCGTGCACGGTCTCCAGGCTCGCTCATGGTTACAGAGCCTTCAACTCGTCCAGCCATCCGTCCAGGGCATCGAACCCCTGTTGCCAGAAATCGGGCGACGCCATATCGAAACCCGCCTCACTGATGATCTCCTCCGGGCTTCGGGAGCCGCCGTGGGCCAGAATCCTCAGGAACCGGGGCGCGAACGCCTCCCCCTCCTCCTGATACTGCTGGTACAACGCCAGCACGAGGAGATGCCCGAAGCTGTAGGCGTAGCAGTAGAAGGGCGTGTGGTAGAGATGGGGAATGGCGCTCCATTCCCAGCGGAAATCATCGCTGACGTCCACGGCATCGCCGAACTGGTCCTCCAGATTTTCCAGATACAGGGCATTGAGCTGATCCACGGTGACGCCGTCCACCGCCTTCCGGTGGGCCTCCTTCTCGAAGAGGACGAAGTACGCCTGGCGCGCCACGGTCGCGTACGCGTCATCCAGCACGGTGACCAGCAACTGCCGGCGCGCGTCCGGGTCCTTCTCCTCCCGCAGCAGCCGATCGGTCAGCAGCATCTCCGAGAAGACAGACGCCGTCTCCGCGAGGGGAAGCGACGCATGGAAGGTGAAGATGGAGTGGGCCTCGGCCATCATCGCGTGAACCGCATGCCCGAGCTCATGAGCCAGTGTGGTCACGTCGGTGATCTTGCCCACGTAATTGACGAGCACCCACGGCGTGACCCCGGGCAGCATCCCGGCGCAGAACGCCCCGCCCCGCTTGCCAGGGCGAATCTCGGAATCGAGGTGCTGCTCGGCGAACACGCGCCTCGCGTGGTCCGCCAGCTCTCTGGAGAAACTGCCCAGACTGTCGAAAACCATGTCCGCCGCCTCGTCGAACGGATACGTCTTCTCCGCAGCGCCCACTGGCGCATAGACGTCGTAGCGACGCAGCCGGTCTTGCCCGAGCTCTCGCGCCTTGAACCGGAAGTACCGATGGAAGAGGGACATGTTCTGGCGGCAGACGTCGAGCAGGGTCTCCGCGACGGCGTCCGGGATGTCGTTCGCCAGGTTGCGCACGGCAATGGGGCTCTCAAACCCTCTCAGCGTCAGATTCTCGTTCGCCCAGTCGCGCATTCGATGGCTATAGATCTGACCGAGCACCGTCGCCTGATCGCTGTAGACGTCGTAGAGCGCCTGATACGCCGCAGCCCGCATCTTCGGGGATGGGTCGCGGAAGTGGGTGGAGAGCTCCGCCCGGGTCATCTCCTTTGACTCACCATCCACCTCAAGCTCGAAGGTGAAGCGGTTGGTGATCATCTCATACAGATTGACCAGGGCGTCCACTCCGTTGACGTCCTTCACGTTGATGATCTTCTCCTCGGGCTCGGAGAGGGTATGGGGCTTGAAGCGCCGGAGGGTCCTCAGGTAGTAAGCGTAGTCCCCACTCTCGGCCAGGAGGCGCTGGGCTGCCTCGTCATCGAGCCCTTTCCACCACAGCTCGAAGAAGAGCAACCGGTTCTGCACCTCGGCGGACAGCTGCTCCATCCTACCCAGGAAGGCGAGGGCGTCCTGAGACTGGGTGTCCTCCGAGAACCAGAGACGCGCGTACCCCACGAGGCGCGTCGCGATGGTGCGGATCGACTCGGCAAGCTCCATCACCTCGAGAAAGGCGTCCGTGCTCATCTCCGCGGACAGCCGCTCCCTTGCGTCTTCCATCTCGTCGACCTGCGCCTCCAGTTCCGCCAGAAGCTCCTCCAGCCGTTCGCCCTCGTGGGCCGGCAACAGATCCTCGAGAGACCAACCCGTCTGCTCAAACTGATCTTGATTCATTCTTCCTCCTGGTCCTTTCCGTTGTCGAGGTGTCGTTTCTTAAGCGACAGCCGTCTCGCCCGTCGCACCCACTCCCGCTCCGCCTCAAAGGTCAGCGCATCCAGCGCCTCGTCCCACGTCACCCAGACGGGGTCGAATGCCCTCTCGCCGGTCCCGCGCGGCCTCTCCGGCGTGCCGTTGAGTCTCATCAGAAAATATCGCTCGGTGCGGATCACGCGCCGGTCATCGTCCTCAAAAGCGACCCGCTGGCTCCCCAGATCAGCCACAATCTCGAGATCCAGATACCCGCTCTCCTCAGCGGCCTCCCGCAGTGCTGCCCCCCGGGGCGTCTCGCCAGGCTCGAGATGACCCTTGGGCAGGCGGATCTCATCCCGGCTGGGCCGGCGGAGCACCAGGATGCGCTCGTCGTAGACTATGACGCCGCCGGCAGCGATGTAGCGCTCGCTCCTCTCGGTCAAGGGAGCGCTACCTCCTGCCGAGCCGATCGTGGTGATGGAAGACCTGCTGATCAGGCGCTGAACGCCCAGGCTGACCACGTAGGCGGCCCCGGAGAAGAGGATGATCGTCGCTCCGGAGGTCAGGTTCAGGAAGTAGGAGAGCCACAGCCCCGCGGTCGTGAAGAGCATCCCGAGGCCGCTGGCCAGGACCATCATCGACTTCAGGTCCCGCACGAAGCGCCCACTGATGGCCGCCGGCATGGTCAGCATCGCGATGACCAGAATCAGCCCGACCACTCGCATCAGCATCACCACGGTGAGGGCCACCAGCCCCATCAGCACCAGGTAGACCGCGTCGACCGGTACGTTCTCGACCGTGGCAAAGACCTCATCGAAGGACACCGCGACCAGCTCCTTGTAGAACAGAAAGACGGCCGCGACGATGACCAAATCGAGGATCAGCATGAGGAGCAGATCCGTGGTCGGCACCGCCAGGATGCTGCCGAAGAGGTAGCTCATCAGATCTGCCTTGTAGCCGGTGGTCAGATCGACCATCACGATGCCCAGGGCCATTCCAATGGCCCACATCACTCCGATCAGCGTGTCGGCACGCTCGCCCGTCCTCCGCTGCACGGCCCCCATACCCAGAGCCGCCAGGAGGCTGAAGACGAGGGCTCCCATCACCGGATTCACGCCCAGGAAGTATCCCAGGCCGATGCCACCATAGGCGGCGTGCGCGATGCCGCCGCTGACGAAGACAATGCGCTTGACGACCACGAAGGTGCCGATAATCCCGCAGGCGACGCTGACCAACAGGCCTGCCGCCAGCGCGTTGCGCATAAAACCGAGCTGGAGCGCCTGGACGACAGAATCGATCACCCTTGACCTCCCGACCCGCCGTGATCCGGGAAGACCCGATGGGGGACACCGTGGGCAATCAGATCGACCGGGCACTGATAGGCCCGCTCCAGCATCTCGGGGCTGAGGTGATCCTGTCCGTGGTAAAACAGGTGGCGGTTGAGACAGCCCACGGTGCTCACGTGGGACGAAATCGCCCCAATATCGTGGGACGCCATCAGAATGGTGATGTGTTTGTTCAACTGCGTCAAGACCTCGTAGATGTCCGCGCTGACACGTGGATCGACGCTGGCCAGCGGCTCGTCAAGGAGGAGAATCTCGGGTTCGGTGGCGAGGGCGCGGGCGACGTAGACGCGCTGGCGCTGGCCGCCGGAGAGGTCGCCGAGGGGGCGCTCCCGCTGATCGACCATATCGACGCGCCGCAGAGCATCCGCCACGATCTCGCGGTCCTCATCCGTGTACCGCCGCAGGAGCCCGCGCTCGCCGAGACGGCCCATCTGCACCACGTCCCATACGCTGATCGGGAAATCCCGGTCGAAGTCCATCAGCTGGGGGACGTAGCCAACGTGTCGGCGTCCTCTCTCCACCTCCATCCCCATGATCCGGACCTCGCCACGCATTGGGGGGACGAGGCCCAGCAGGACCTTAAACAGCGTCGTCTTTCCGCCACCGTTCGGACCAACGATGCCGATGAAATCACGCCTCTGCACGGAAAGATCGACGTCCTCGAGGACGACCTGGCCGTCATACCCGGCCCAGACTCCTCGGAGGGCGATGACCTCATCCCGCACACCACGTCCTGAGTTCGATCGTTCTGCTTCTGTCATATGTGCTCAGCTAGGGGCAGGCAGAGGCCAGATCCTTCCTTCCGTGGCGGCTGCCCGGGTCCGGCGCGACCTAGAGCCCCTGCCCGGGGCGCCCCGTGACGGGAAGAAGGCAGGCAGGTAGCCGCCGCGGCACCGACTCATCAGCCCTCAAGAGACCCTAACGGCCCAACGCGTCGGCGAACGCCGCGGCCACCTCTCGCATGTTCTCCAGCCATTCTTCCGCCAGCGGGCTGACCAGCAACACCTCTCCCCCGATCTCTGCAGCGATGGTCTCTGCGTTCCTGGTGCTGAACTCAGGTTGAGCGAAGATCACCTGGATATTCTCCTCCCTGGCCCTCCTCACCAGAGCAGCCAGCTCGGCCGCACTGGGCTCCTGCCCGCCTACCTCGACCGGGATCATCTCCAGCCCGTAGTCGCGGGCGAAATAAGCCCATGAGGGGTGAAACACCATGAACGCCCGCTGCTCCAGCCCGGCCAGCGTCCCGCGGATGTCAGCATCGAGGGCTTCGATATCCGCGATGAACTCGTCTAGATTCGCCTCATAGTCGCTCTCGTGCTCTGGATCGAGGGTCACCAGCGCGTCGGCGATGGTGCGGGCCTGAGTTTTGACGAGCGTGGGCGAGAGCCAGATGTGCGGATCAGGGTTGTCCGGACCGCCCAGGCGCTTGATACCCGCCGTCGTGTCGACCATCCGCATCGTGTCGTTCGCCGCGGCGATCCGATCCAGCCAGGCGTCCTCGAAGGGGACACCGATGCTCAGATAGGCATGGGCGTCGCTCAGCGCCTCCAGCTGGGCCGGCTTCGGCTCATAGGTCGCGGGAGACTCGCCGGGGAGGACCATCACGTTGACCGTCACGCGGTCGCCGCCGATGCGCTCGATGAAGTACCGCTGCGGCAGGATGCTCACGGAGATGTCCAGCCTGTCAGACGTCTCCGACACAGACGCGGGGCCGCACGCGACCGACACGATGACGATGAGCAGGAACGCTCCAGCCGCTGCGCGTCTTGATCTCGGTCGACCACGCATCATCGCACGTCCTCTGGACCCGTCAATTGCCGCCGGGGCGACGTCCTTCCGGGCTATGGCTCACGCTCTCTGGCGATACAGCTCGGGGTCGACCACGCCGGCCATAGCGTCGACGTCGAGGGTGCCATCCAAGAATCGGTTGACCTTCCGAGCCTGCTCCCGGGGGTCCTCCAACACCTGGTTATAGCTGATATAGACTACGTCGAAGCCAGGCTGTTGATCGAGCCATCCCTGGACCCGTTCGAGGTGCTTGCGAAACAGTTGTGCCAGCTGTCGGTCGTCGACTTGATCGGATTCGCCGCGTCTGGCGAGCATTCGACGCTGCGACGCAAGTAACTCCTCCATGTTACGGCGCATGAACACGACCTTGTAAGTCGCATCCTCAGGAAGATGATACAGGAGCTGGGATATGATCTTGACGGCCTTTCCCTCGGCGTCCCCCAGCCACGCTTTGTCGTGCTCAAGCTGCTTCACCCGTTCGAACTCATAGTAGCCTTTTGGATTGTCCGCGTCCGCCTCTCTGAGCTCGTCCGTCAGCACCTCCAAACCACCGGCCTCGAGCATGCGCATCATCATCGACGTTCCAGAGCGAGGCAATCCGGAAACGATCGTTATCGTGTCTTCAAGCATCGTCTCTTCGTCCCTCTCAGTCCTGTCACTATGCGTCAGATCCTCAAGTCGAGCAGATTATAGGCCAGGAGAGTGAGCTTTACAAATCGGCCAACTCCGTGTAAAATACCGAGTCGTGAGAAGTCAGACGAGAACCAGGAGGTAGTAACTTGCCTAACACAAAATCAGCCGCAAAGCGCGTCCGAAGCTCCAAACGGAGGGAACAGATCAATCGGCTGCATCGTGGGCGAGCGCGCACCGCTGACAAGAAGGCCCGCCGTTTGCTCCGTGAGGGCCAGCTAGAGGAGGCGCGCGAGGCCGTACGAAACGCTCAGGCCGCTTTCGACAAGGCAGCCAAGAAGGGGGTCATCCATCCGAACAAGGCTGACCGACGCAAGTCACGCTTGATGCAGCAATTAAGGAAGCTTGAAGCGCAGGAATCGTAATCCGGCCGTGTGACACGGGTAGCCAGCCAACCGTCCATGACGAACCACTAGCGCCAATCCGTCAACGGCGGGACACCGTGTCGCGACACCACGGCCTCATTCTGAGAGCGTCGTTGCCCTATGCAACGACGTTTTCTGTTTGGATCGGACACGTATGCACGTTGATCACCTGACGTTAGCCTGCCTTCGCGACCAGCTCGACGGTCTGCTTGGGGCGCGGGTTCAGCGCGTCGTCCTCCCGGACGAGCGTTCGATCGCCCTGGAGCTGTTTGCCGGCGAGCGTTTTCAGCTTCTCATCTCTGCCGACAGACAGCATCCCCGGATGCTTCTGGTACCCGAGAAGCCCCGTCGTGGCGTGGAGACGGCGCCTCCCCTCCTCCTGCTGCTGCGCAAATGGGTACGAGGCAGTCGGCTCGTCGACGTCACCCAGCCCGCATGGGAACGGATTCTGACCCTCCACTTCGACGGAGAA
>CAZQXX010000015.1:0-11816 GCA_964597105.1 uncultured Anaerolineales bacterium | reverse complement strand
CCGGGAGGCCCCTCCACCGCGTGCTGACAGGCCACCTCTTCGGCGTCAGCCCGACGGCAGCGCGAGAGGTGGCTGCTCGTGTGGCAGGAGACCCGGAGGCCGGGTGGGAGGAGGCCGCTCCCGATGGCATCGCCCGGACCCTAGTGGAGCTCTTCTCTCCGCTGGACGACGGCACCTGGAACCCTCACGTGGCACTGAATGAGGAGGGCGACGTGATTGCCTTCGCGCCGTACGAGCTGCGTCAGTTCGAGCAGACGAGGGCAGTCCCCGATATCAGCGAGGCCATGTGGCTGTATTTCGAGCACCGCCTGACCATGGACGCCTACGCTGCCGTCCGCAAGCGTGTTCGGGAGTTGATCCGAGCCGCCCGCTCCGATACCGAGCATGCGCTCGAAGAGGTGCGCAAGCACAGGGTGGCTCAGGAACAGGTCGAAGCGTTGCGCGAGGAAGGCGAGCTGCTCCTCACCTACCAAGATCGGATCGACCGGGGGGCACGGGAGATCACGGTTCCCGGCTACGACGGCGAGCCCCGGACGATCGAGCTCGATCCTCGGCTGACGGCCGTCGAGAACGCGCAGGCGACGTTCAAGCGATACCGGAAGGCCGCTCGCGCGGCGAAGGAGATCCCTGCCCGCATCAGAGCGCTGGAGGCCGATCTGGAGTATCTGGAGCAGCTGGAGGCCGACCTGGCCCTGGCTGAGAGCCGCCCGGAGATCGACGCCGTCCACGAGGCCCTTGCCGAAGGCGGCTGGACGAGGAAGCGACCCCGGCAAAGCACCAGCGCGATGGTCAAGGGACCCCGGCGCTTCGACATACAGGGCTTTCCCGTCTTCGTCGGAAGGAATGCTACTCAGAACGACCAGGTCACCTTCCAGCGGGGCAGCCCCGATGACCTGTGGCTCCACGTACGCGGTCGCCCTGGCGCACACGTGATCATCAAGAGCAGCAGGGAGGACGTGCCAGACCAGGTCATCGAGGGCGCGGCCGCCCTGGCGGCCTACTATTCCACAGCTCGCGAGAGCGACGCTGTAGACGTGGACGTGACGGAGCGGCGATTCGTGAAGCGCGCTCCAGGCCGCCGGCCCGGCTTAGTGACCTATCGGAACGAGAGGACGGTGCTGGTGGAACCGGCGACGATCGAATCGCCCGCCGGATCCTGACTGCCGTCATTTGACCACGTCAGACGTGCCGATCACGAACGAGTCTGCCACGGGAGCGTCCCCCTCCCCCACCACCTGGAGGCGCTGCATCGTCTCCAGGAGGTACCAGCCAACCTCAACTCGGTAGCGACCTGCCGGCGCATCGGCATCCAAACGAACCTCGTGGGGGTCGATAACCTCCTCGCCGGGCGACCACTCGCTGGTCGGGTAGCTCCCCTGCACCGGCCAGCTGTCTGCCTGCCCGTGGAGGGCGCCGTCCGGGCCGACGAGGTGAACGAAAACGGTGTAATCCTCGCCCATCGAGCGCAGCCCCCGCCAGCGCAGGTCGACGGGGATAACCTCGCCGGGCGCCGCAGTGCTCTTTCCGATCCGGGCATCCAGGAGCGCCACCCGGTCCCCGAAATTCGCCAGCTCCTCCTTATCGGCGGTCACCTCGACCTCCAGCAGGGGGCAAGCCTCTTTGGGAGGAGCAAGCCAACTGCAACGAGCAGGCTCGCCGGCAAGGCCGACCGCCAGCGTGTACGCCCCGGCTTCATTCGGCGTCGTGACGGTATGACGACTGCGGACCATCCCGGCCGCGACAGGAGATGAAGCCGTCTGCCTCACCCGTCCCTCGGCATCTGTCCAGGAGACGTGGAGATCCGCGTCTTGCGCAAGGCCGCGCCATGCGAGATCGAGCAACCATCCCGAATCGAGAGAGACTCTGTCAGAGGCATCAAACCCGGTCAGCCAGACGTCGTCGCCCAGGCTATGAAGCCGCCGATGGGGGAGAGGATCGGGGGTGGAGGGAGACTCGACTGCAAACCTCTCGACAGGGTACCAGGGCGTCGTGCTGCCACCGACCGCCAGACCCTCAGCGTCAAAGGGCAAGAAGACCCCAACCTCGAGCCGATAGCGGCCCGGAGGCAGCCAAGGGGAGATTGGAGCCTGGTGGTAGTCGGACACGGGGACATCAGCACGCCAGGCATTCGTCGGGTACAAGCCGTTTACCGGCCGGGTCCCCTCACTTGTCCACATCACGCGCCCGTCAGCATCCACGAGACGGAGGCGGATGACCAGATCCTGAGTCACCGGCGCCGAGGCTTGCCATTCGAACATCGTGTGAAGGATCTCCCGCCCGAGCGGGTCCCCGCTCACCTCAGCGCCAAGCAACTCGACTGTGTCGCCAAACCGGGCCAGCGGCTGGTCTCCCCCTGAGACAGGGTCATCACGGGGGGCTTGGGCTCGCACCTCGGCCAGAGGCCCCACAGAGCGGAGATATAACTCTCCCAGACGGGGCAGATAGCGAGCCAGATAGACATCCTGTCCCTGTCCGAGGCGCCGCTCAAGGTCGGCCCGGTAGAGTTCCTCGGTTCCCAGCAGCACGATGTCGAGGTCGGGTCGGACGCCTTCGACCTGTTGCAGGTAATAGAGGGGAGCGAACTTGTTGGTGTCGGCGAGCACCGCACCATCGGCGGCCAGCGGTTGGCTCAAGGCATACTTCCCCCAGGCGTAGCCCTGTCGATCCCGACTGCGGTCCACTGCCGGGAGGTTGATCCATATGCGACTGAGAGGGAGCAGGGCAAAGAGGGCCACCACACCCGGTCGCCAGACCCTCGAAGGAATAGCGGAGGCCACCGTCGGCAGGCCCACGAGGAAAGCTGCGCCCGCTCCGATCCAGACGGCGAGGATCACGTGAGCGGGAAGGAGAAAGACGGCGACATCGGCGACGTAGTAGCTCAGGCCGTAGAAGACGAAGGCCAGACATGTGACGCCTGTCAAGGCCAATGCACGGCGGCGACGGACCGCCAGGCTCGCCACACCCAGCCCGGCCAGGCAGATCCCGACCCAGCCAGCAGGCTGATGGAGCAGCCGGGCCACGATGCGCCAGCGGGTGGGATCCTGCCACCCATCCAACCGCAGGGCACCGTGGAACTGTCCACCGGTGACGTATGTGAGGAACTCAGAGAGCGTCATCCAGCGCCCGTCGTTGAGCGCCGGCCAGCGCAAGGGGATAAACGCATAGATTGACAGGCCCAGGAGGAAAAGCGCCCCGCCCGTCAACCACTCTCGTCCCCTCATATGCGGCCGATCCCAGAGGAGCGCCAGCGCGACCGCCGGGACCAGGAGCATCGTCGTCAAGTGGTTCGTCAAGCTCAATCCAACGAGAAGGAAAGTGACCTGCCAGCGCCGTGCTGCCCCCGCCCGGGTCTCCGATTCGCCGTCGGGACGGAGCAGCAGCCAGAAGACGATGACGATAAACAGGTTGTGCAGGGTGTAGACCTCCGCCACGACAGCCTGCGACCAGAAGGTGGTCGAGAAACCGAACCCCAGGGCAGCCAGCATCGAGACCAGCGGTCGGTCGGTGAGCTCGCGCACGACGTCGAACAGGACCAGGACGGCGGCCACCGCAAAGGTCGCAGAGGCCAGATTGACACGCCAGGCGACGTTCTGAAACGGCAGCAGGGTGAACAGCTTGGCCAGGAGGATATAAAGAGGATATCCCGTCGGGTGGGCCACACCAAGGTTGGCGGCCACCACCTGGAACTCCATCGTATCGGCCTCTCCAACCGACGGCAGAAGGGTGCGGAGGTAGAGGCCCAGCCCGACAGCGCCCCCGATGGTCGGCAGGACCCAGGTCGGTCGATCTGCCCACGTCAGCAGCGCCGCGAGCGCCGCCCCACCCGCGAGGAGGATGCCGCCAGCCAGCGGATCCGGAAACACCCCAACGGCGTAGAGGAGCGGCAGGGCGAGAGGCGCGGCCAGTGACCAGGGACCAGGAGTAAGTGCGGACGGGAAAGAGAGGGTCAACCAGCGCGCCAGGGCGCCAAGGACCAGAGCACACGTGAGTGCGATAGCCGTGACCGTAAGCGGCGAGCCGTAAGCCTGCGCCCAGAGGGCTCCTTCTGCCAGGAAGCGCGCCAGCCCAAGCCCCCACATCGCCCCGGCGACGGCGGCAATACCGGCACGGCCCAGGTTGGGGGTGCGATGGGAGCCAGGAGGCGCGTCAGGAAGCGTCCTCATCCGCCTCAACGACGCCGAAGTATTCGGCCAGGATGGACCGCGCCACCGGCACAGCCGTCACCGACCCCTCTCCTCCGTTGTAGAGAAAGACGATGACGGAAATCTCGGGATCTTCCATCGGGGCAAAGGCGGTGAACCAGGCATGCTCAGGCTGTTCATAGCCGACGCCGCACATGATATCATCGCAGAAGTGCGCCGTGCCCGTCTTCCCCCCGATGCGCACCCCTTCGATCTGCCCGCGCTTCGCCGCTGTGCCATAAGCGACAGCTCCTTCCATCCCCTCCCGCACCAGCGCGAGATATTCGTCGTTGACCGGCACGTCGCGGATGACCTCCGGCTCGAAGGGTTGAGTCGTTGCGCCCTCGGCATCGGTGACGTGGTGCACGATCTGAGGGCCATAGAGGGTGCCGCCGTTGGCGATGACGTTAACAGCGTTTAGCATCTGGAGGGGAGTCACCTCCAGGAAACCCTGCCCGATGGAGAGGTTGTACGTGTCACCGGTCGACCAGCTTTCCTGGTAGGTATGGCGCTTCCAGTCTGCCGTCGGGACCGAGCCGGGGCTCTCGAAGGACAATTCCACGCCAGTGCGCTCGCCCAAACCAAACAGCCGGGCGTACTTGGCGATCCGATCCACACCCAGGCCGTCGAAATCCGTCTCCTCGAACCCGCCGCCGACCTTGTAGAAATAGATGTTGCACGAGTTTGCGATTCCCCCGATGATGTCGAGTGGCCCATGGCCTGCCCGATTCCAGCAGTAGAAGGGCTGCGCGTAGCCCGGGTCGTTGGGATAATACCTGTTCGGGATGATGATCCGACCCGGGCAGTTGAGCTGGGTGTTCGCGGTCACCACGCCCTCTTGAAGCCCGGCGGCAGCCACGACGGTCTTGAACACCGATCCGGGGGGCACAGCCACCTGGATCGCGTGGTTGAACAGCGGACGATGGACGTCGTCCCACCGCTCCAGGTCGCTGTCCGAGACTCCCTCGACGAAGACGTTATTGTCGTAGGTCGGCAGGCTCACCATGGACAGGATCTGCCCGGTCTGGGGGTCCATCGCGACCGCCACCCCTCGAGGCGAAACCGCCTCCCCGAGCCCCTGCTCCAAGGCTTCCTGCGTGGCTTCCTGCAGATCGAGGTCGAGGGTCAGGATGACGTTCTCGCCCGGCACCGGAGAGGTACGCTCCTCGACCACCCGGAGCACCCGGCCCAGTACATCCGTCTCCACAACCTGCTCACCCTTCTGTCCGCGCAGCACCTCTTCATAGGTCGCTTCCACGCCTGCGCTGCCCATCCGGTCCGTAGCTGGATCGTACCCGTCGTCCCGGTAATCCTCTTCGTCGGGGACCGGCAGCAGATACCCCAGCACCTGCGACAGCAGCTGCCCGTAGGGATAGTCGCGCACCGACTCCACGTCGACGGAGACACCGGGCAAATTGGTGGTCTCCTGGGCGACGAGGAGCGCCTTATCCCGCTCGATGTTCCGCTCGATGAAGATCAACCGGTAAGGGGCCACGCTCTGGATGTCATCCAGACCCTGACGGAGAGCCTCTCCGGGTGCTTCCTCATAGGAGAAATCGACCAGCCAGGCGGCCAGCTGGCTCAGCACGATCTCCTGCAGCCCTTCCTCCTCATCGTCCGCGGCGGCGTAGGGCATATCGAGCAACTCCGCCAGCCGGATGAACACATCCTCCGCCGCCTCCGGGTCATCCGGCAGGTAAGCGGGAACCACGGTGACGTAGAAACTGGGGACGTTCCGCACGAGACGCTCACCGCTTCGATCGTAGATGATGCCGCGCGGGGCCGGGACGGTCTTTGGCTCCGTGCTCTGCTCCCTGGCCTCTTCTTGATAACTCTGACCCTGCACGAACTGGAGGTACCACAGCCGACGGGTGAATAGACCAAAGACCGACAGGATGAGTACGCCAAAGAGCAAGACGCGCAGCACGCCGTCTGTCGTCAGAAGACGGCTCAGGTCAGTCTGCCGCGACGAACTCCGACCGCGTTGGGACGTGATCCCCTCTGACTGGATGTTAACCCTCATAGAGCCATCCTGTCCCGGCCGGTCACTCGCTCCAACCAGCTCATCGGGTGCAGGACCACGGGCGCCAGCAGCCCGTTTAGCACGATCGAAGGCCCGGCCACCCGGGTCAAAGAGAACCCCCAGCTCACAGGATGCCCGGTCCAGGTGAGGATGATCAACAGGGCGAGGTGGTACATCAGGACCCCGAGCACCGCCAGAATGATCGAGCGAACGGCGTCAGACCCCACGCCCTCCACCAGAGATTGGCCGGCCAGGTACGCCGCCGCCACCAGGGCAACGGCCGTTCCTGCGAAGGGGCCTCCGGACAACAGGTCGACAATCAGCCCGCCGACGAATGCCCACACCACTCCTTCGTCCAAACCCCGCACCATGGCCCAGATAAGCACCACCAACAGCATCAGGTTGGGGCGCGCCCCTAGTAGGCTGACCCGTGACAGAACCGTCGTCTGGATCAAGGCAACGCCGGTGAGAAGGGGAAGCGTCAAATAGGCGTTGATCGTCGACCTCCTGAGGACTGGAACAAGCGTCCAAGAAAGGGAGTAGACGAGGACTTACCATTCATCGAGGCCATTGTCTACTCCGCTGTTGCATCATCGAGAGGGATCTGCTCGAAGTCGGTGATCACGAGAGCCAACTCAAAGCGGGTGAAATCAACGGCCGGCCGCACGGTGGCCGTCTGGAAGGTCTCATATTCTCTCTTCTGCACCTCGACGACCTGTCCTATGACCAGACCCTTCGGCATCACCCCTCCCAACCCGGACGTCAGTACGATATCCCCGACAGTCACCTCCTCCTCCTGCGGGATGAATTGCATTTGAAGCGTCCCGTCGGGCTGGCCCACCACCAGGCCCGTCGCTCGTGTCGTCTGCAGCAGCGCCGCGACAGAGCTGTCGGGATCTGAGAGAAGCTGCACCTTCGCCGTGCGGGGCGCTACCTCGGCGATCCGTCCCAACAACCCTGCCCCACCGGTGACGACAGACATGCCAACCTCAGCACCCTGCCGAGCCCCTACATTGATGGTGACGTAGCGCAGGTATGGGTTCGGCTCCAGCCCCACCATGTCGCCGCATGGATACGTCTCGCATGCCTCGCGGCTGACCACCTCAGCGCCGAGATGGGCAGAGATGGGGTATTCGCTCACGAAATTCAGCAGGGCGCGAAGCTCCTCTGCCTCTGTCTCGTACTCCCGCAGTCGGACGTTCTCCACACTGAGCGCGTCCACTTGAGCCTCGAGCTCCTGAACCTCGGCACGCAGCTCGCGGGTCTCGCGAATGGTGCGGAAGATACCGCCGCTTCCTTCTGTCACCGAGGAGGCCACGCGCTGGAGCGGGTCGAGGACATAGTGAGCCGCGCTTTCGACGGGCGCAAGCAGTCCGGATTCGGCAGCCACCAGGAGGAGCAAACCAAGGATGAAGAGGACCAGGGGAAGCCAGGAACGCTCGTCGTCTCGCCGAATCGAAATCGGGGGGCGCGTGAACTGCTTCATGCATCACCTCACGGAGATCGTGTGCGGTCTCCCGCAGAGGAGGCTTGGCGGTCGGTTACCCTCCAGGGCAACCCGGACCGGCAGGAAGACCTTCGGTGCGGCAACCCGTCGCAAAGCGCGCAATACTGACAGATCCAGGTGGGGATGATGCTGAACCCCACGCTCCTAGAATCCCCCAAACGGTACCGGGCGCCGGTGGTCAGCGCTGACCAGGACCTGCCGGAGCGTATCCAGCTCTTCCAGCACCTTGCCTGCGCCACGGGCCACGCACGTCATCGAGTCCTGAGCGACCCAAGCGCGGATGTTGACCTCCTCGGAGACACGCTCTGCCAAACCTTTGAGCTGCGAACTCCCTCCCGCCATACAGATGCCCGTCTCCATCAGGTCGGAGATGAGCTCCGGAGGCGTCTCGTCCAGCGTATCCCGAATGGCATCCACGATGATGTCCACCGATGGGGCCAACGCTTCCCGAACTTCAATACTGCTGATCTCGAGCTCCTCAGGCAACCCGGTGACCAGGTTCCGCCCCCGGATGGTCATCGTCATCTCCTGGGAGAGTGGGAACGCTGATCCGACAGCAATCTTCGTCCGCTCCGCCATCCACTCGCCGATGTACAGGTTGTATTTCTGGCGAGCATACTGGATGATGTCCTCATCCATCTCATCACCAGCGATGCGCAGCGAACGGCTGACGACAATACCACCAAGACAGAACACGCCGACCTCGGTTGTGCCGCCCCCAACGTCCACGACCATAATCCCACGCGCTTCCGTCACCGGCAGCCCGGCGCCAATGGCCGCTGCCATAGGCTCCTCTATCAAGAACACGTCCCGTGCTCCCGCGGACAGCGCGGCGTCGTACACAGCCCGTTTCTCGACCTCCGTCACACCGCTGGGAATGCCCACAACCACCCTGGGACGCGGAAATGGCAGCATCATCTGGCTGTGGGCCTTCTTGATGAAGTAATTGAGCATGGCCTCGGTGACCTCAAACTCCGAGATCACCCCGTCCCGCATCGGCCGAATAGCAACGATGTTCTCCGGCGTCCGGCCGACCATCTCCTTTGCTTCCGCGCCGATGGCGAGGACTTTCCGCGACTTCCGTTCCACCGCAACCCAGGAAGGCTCGTTAATGACAATGCCCTTCCCACGCACGTACACCAGTGTGTTGGCCGTGCCAAGGTCGATGCCAATATCTAACGAGAACAGCCCCAGAAAGGCGTCAATCGGATTGAACACAAATGTCTCCCCTACACAAATAACCGCCCCGGTAAACGTCTTCCTTGGGCACCGGGGCTTCTGAGCCACGGATTATACCACACATGATGGGCAGGGGAAAGCTTTGGATCGCAGCCCATCTGTGCTATAATTCCAGGCTGAAAAGATGCCACTCTACCAGATCACGCTGCCGGTCTTCGAAGGTCCGTTGGACTTGCTGCTGCGCTTGATTGAGCGCGAGGAGCTCGACGTCACCGCCGTCGCTCTGGCTCGGGTCACTGACCAGTACCTGGAGCGGCTGGCCGACCTCGAACGACGCGAGGCCAGGGACCTGGCGGACTTCCTGGTGGTAGCGGCCAAACTCGTCCTCATCAAGTCAGCCGCCCTCCTCCCCAGCTCCTCAAGACCGGGCCCGGAGGACGAAGCGGAGGACGTGGGACGCGACCTGGTGCGCCAGCTGCAGATCTACAGCCGATTCAAGAAGGTCGCCCGTCTGCTGCAAGAACGAGAGGAGCGGGGGCTGCACAGCTACATCCGGCTGGCCCCTTCGCGCCGTCTCCAGCCCGAGCCCGACCTGGACCAGGTGACGCTTCACGATCTGCTCTCCCTCGCACAGGAGGCCCTGGACACCGTCTCCGGCCCGCCGGTCGCCGAGGTCGTCTCACCCGTCACGGTCACCATCGAGGAGCAGATCGAGCACATTGAGCTCGAGCTCACCCGACAAGGGCACGTTGTCTTTCGCACCCTGCTCTCCCGGGCCACTACCCGGGTCGAGATCATCGTCACCCTGCTGGCCGTCCTGGAGCTGATCAAGCAGGATCGAGTGCGCGTCCACCAGGAGACCCTGTTCGACGAGATCGTCATTCGGAGATCCACAGAGCCCGCCAGCGATCCTCAACAGCACAGCGCCAATCCAGCAACGTAACGATCAGGATCCCCACCCCATCTATCGCCACATCCATCCAGGTGCCCTGTCGCCCCGGCACAAAGGTCTGATGATATTCATCGCTGAGCGCATAGGTGAGGGCCAGGGCAACGCTTACTATACGAATCCACGCATGGCCACGCCAGGTACCCCGCAGCGCCCGCAGAAACAGCCAGGTTAGGATACCGTACGCCGTAGCGTGCATCGTCTTCTTGAGGATCAAATCCCACCACGCAGGGGCCGCAGGGAGCGAAGGCTGGGCAGAGACGAAGAAAATCAGACCCATCCACGCCAGTGGCGGAAGCCAGCGCCGAAGAAACCCTCTCAAGCCGTCCCCCGGCGGTACGCTCGTTCCACGGTGTCGACAATCTCCTGCCAGGCGAATCGCTGTCGCACGTCGCGGGCGGCCCGCCTTGAGAATCGGTGCTGGAGCGTTCTATCGGTCAGCACGTCAACGACGGCGTCGACGAAGGCCGACACGTCCCCTGACTCGACCAGAAGACCCGTCTCCCCGTCCTGGACATACTCTCGATTCTGTCCCACAGCCTCAGCCACGACGGGCACGCCGGCCGCCAGAAGATCCGTCAGCTTCACCGCGCATTTCGTCCGGTTGACCAGCGTATCATCGAAAGGGTAAATGGCCACGGTGACCCTCGAAAAGATGGCTGGCAGCGTCTCAGGAGAGACCCAACCAGCGACCGTGATGTCCGGAATCGCGGCAGGCGCAGGCCCATCGAAACAAGACCAGTTCTCCGTACGGCCCAACGCAGGCCCCGCAACAGTCAGATCAGAGCGTTCAGCCAGGCGAAACAGCTCCTTCTCCTCACCAAAAAGGCCCTCGCCCACCACCAGCAGGCGGGCGTCCGGGACCCGCTGCTGGACACCCCGGAGCACCTCGATCACCCGGATGACGGGAAACTCGAAGAAGCGAGTGTAAAGGAGAATGCAGGATTCCGAAGCGCCCTCCGAGGCAGCCGCCCTGCCCCCTTCGCCCCCCGCTGCCCCACCACCGGTCCTCCTCCCCTGCTCCACACCGTTGGGCACGTAAAAGACCTGCTCCGGCGAGACCCCTTTGGCCCACACCAGGCTCTCCAGCGTCCGGCTGGCGACGGTGACGGCATCGGCGTGAGTGAGCCCCCAATGCTCCTGCCAGGCGAAGAGACGGCGCTGGAGCCGCGTGTAGTCACCCAGCTCGTTCCAGCCGCCGGGACCCTCCCAGTCGTCGGTGTCCACGATCACCCCGGGGCGCCGGCTACGCGGAAGCCGGGCCAGGAGCCAGTGGGCCAGACCGCTGTAGGCTTTGGGCTTAAATGCATGTACGACATCGGGGCGGCGCGCCAGGGCTCGTCGGACCAAGCGGAGGGCTGTCAGAGCGTGAAAGAGGAGGGGGACACGGGGTGGAAGAGGCATATTCTCCACGGCAACCCCGTCCTCCGTCCAGCGCCGCCCCGCATCCTCTGGATTCTGCCAGGGCGGCAGGATCATCGTGACCCTGTGGCCGCGGGCAGCCAGGGCCTTCCCCATCGGGAGTGCGCGCACCCGCATGGTGCCGCGCGGCTCCATCCCGAAGGGTCCGATCATGACGACGTTCACCTAGCCCCTCCGGAGGCCGCACCGCGCCGAAGAGGCAGCAGGGTCGGCAGCCATTCCAGGGCCCGGAGCGCTCTCGTCATCTCCATCGTTCCACGTATCGCGGCTCGTCCATCGTTCACGGGGCCATTATACCGTGCTCATGTTGACAAGCAACCGGGCGATGCGCCCAGGCGATGCGCCCGGGCGATACGCCCAGACGGTACGCCCAGGCGCTGATCACGACGCTCACGAGGTCCGACGCGCCTGGATGCCGCCGGATAAGAAGGATATGGACGGGGCCAGACCTGTGCCAGGCCATAGTTGACAATTCAACCCCCATACGTTAGTATATTGACCGGCCGTGCTAGATGGGGAACTGGCGGTGCCTTGTACCCGCAATCCGCCATAGCG
>CAZQXX010000014.1:15877-28051 GCA_964597105.1 uncultured Anaerolineales bacterium | reverse complement strand
GTGACCAGGGCCTTGACATCTCTCAAGCATATGGTATGATTTTGATCGTGTTAGCACTCTTTCCCTTTGAGTGCTAAAATGTACCGAATCGGCTATATGCTAAGTGCAGGAGGTGACAAGATGAGCGTTAACATCAAGCCGTTGGGCTCTCGAGTGGTCGTCGCACCGATCGAGAAGGACGTTGAGACTTTCGCAGGTGGCGAACTCGTGTTGCCCGATACCGCAAAGGAGAAACCCCAGCAGGGTAACGTGTTAGCAGTGGGCCCTGGAGAGCGGGATGAGAACGGCAATCGCATCCCGGTAGACGTTCAGGTGGGGGACACCGTTGTGTTCGCTAAGTACGCCGGTACAGGCTTCAAGACCGAAGAAGGCAAGGAGATTCTTATTCTGAAAGAGAATGACATCCTTGCTAAGATTGAGTAGCCTGCTGATAGTCTGAATAAGTTTCTGAGGAGGAATCAAGATGGCAAAACAACTAGTGTTTGGCGAAGAAGCCCGACGTGCTCTTAAGGGCGGGATTGACACAGTAGCAAACGCAGTCGTGACCACGTTGGGTCCCAAGGGGCGCAATGTTGCCCTCGACAAGCAGTGGGGTGCTCCCACCATTACGCATGACGGCGTGACGGTGGCGAAGGAGATTGAGCTGAAGAAGCCCTTCGAAAACATGGGTGCTCAATTGCTGAAGGAAGCTGCAACGAAGACAAACGATATCGCTGGTGACGGGACGACCACGGCAACGCTTCTGGCCCACACCATCATCACTCAAGGTATGAAGAACGTCGCCGCTGGTGCGAATCCGATGCTGCTTAAGCGCGGCATTCTCGCTGCGTCTGAAGGCATTGCAGAAGCCATTGATGCCCAGTCGATTGCGCTGACCACCAAGGAGGCAATCGCGAACGTCGCGGCTATTTCCGCGCAGGATCGGGAGATCGGCGAGGTTATTGCTGAGGTGATGGATCGAGTTGGCAAGGACGGGGTCATCACCGTTGAGGAATCCAGAGGTCTAGAGTTCGAGATTGAGTACGTCGAGGGTATGCAGTTCGACCGCGGCTACCTCTCCCCGTACTTCGTTTCCGATCAGGAGACGATGGAGGCGGTGATCGAGGAGCCCTACATCCTCGTTCACGATGAGAAGATTTCCGTGGCGCAGGACCTCGTGCCGATCTTAGAGAAGCTGGTTCAGAAAGGGCACCGAGATCTGATCGTTATCGCGGAGGACGTCGATGGCGAGGCTCTGGCGACGTTGGTGCTGAACAAGCTGCGCGGTATGCTAAACTGCTTGGCTGTGAAGGCGCCAGGCTTCGGTGATCGACGCAAGGCGATGTTGCAGGATATCGCAACACTCACCGGCGGGCATGTCATCACCCAAGAAGAAGGGCGCACCCTCGAGAGCACCACGATCGATGACCTGGGTCGGGCTGAGAAAGTGGTCTCCACGAAGGACGAAACAACGGTCATCGGCGGCAAGGGGTCTGATGCGGACATCAGGGCTCGCATGGAGCAGATCAAGGTCGAGATCGAGAAATCGACCTCTGACTATGATCGTGAGAAGCTTCAGGAGCGCCTGGCGAAGCTGGCTGGTGGTGTGGCTGTCATCCGAGTCGGCGCGGCGACTGAGACCGAGCTGAAGGAGAAGAAGCACCGCGTCGAGGACGCGCTTTCGGCTACTCGGGCCGCTGTCGAGGAGGGCATCGTGCCTGGTGGCGGCGTAGCATTGATCAATGCGATCTCCGCTCTTGATGACATTGAGATGACCTTCCCTGACGAACAGACAGGCGTTGAGATTCTTCGCAAGTCACTCGAGATGCCCCTGCGGAAGCTCGCCGAGAACGCGGGTGAGGATGGCGCGGTCATCCTCGATGCCGTGCGGCGGATGCAGAAGGAGAAGGACAGCGATCGCATCGGTTACGATGTCCTGGAAGGTGATTTCGCGGACATGGTTGAGCGCGGGATCATTGATCCAGCCAAGGTGACCAAGGGGGCGTTACAGAATGCTGCCTCCATTGCAGCGATGGTCCTCTCCACCGAGGCTCTAATCACCGATCTGCCTGAGAAGGAAGATGAGGGTGGACCGGGTGGTGCGCCGGGCGGCGGCATGCCGGGCGGCATGGGCGGTATGGGCGGGATGATGTAGGTCTGCCCCACTAGATCGAAAAAGGCCAGGCGCTTCAGCGCCTGGCCTTTTTTGCTGCGAGGTATGCTTCCGAGTCTGCGCACCCGTTCACATCGATCATTCTTGATATTGGGCGTAGAAGCAAAGCATTACACCGCCATAGGATCGTTGGTCGAAGAGCGCGAGATGCTCTAGAGCTTGCTCCTCATACTCCAATGGATCGATCTGGACGATGACCCACCCGTCCTCCGCGAGCCACCCGGGCCTTTGATCCAGCAACTGGAGTGTCTTTACCCACAATCCTTTATACTGGGGCGGTGCAACGTAGACGAAGTCAAAGGGGTCGGGTACCCTCATCAGGAAGTCGAAGACATCGGCACGTACAACGTGAGCGTTCTCTTGCAGGTCTGTGTGCTCCAGGTTGGCTCGAATGGTGCGCAGGGCCGGCTCCGCTATCTCTACGAAGACTGCCTCCTGTGCGCCTCGGCTCAGCGCCTCGATACCGACCTGTCCAGTCCCCGCAAACAGGTCCAGAAAGCGGGCGTCGATCACCCAGTTGCCGATAATGCTGAACAGCGCGGACTTGGCGCGGTCCGTGATGGGGCGAGTTATGTCACCTGGCACGGACCTGAGATTGTGTCCCTTCGCTTTGCCTGTGATTACTCGCATATGTCCCCCCGTCATTCATAACTTCATCTATGACTATACCCCCAAGCGAAGGAGCAGACAAGTCTGGTCGCTCAAGCCGTGTAACTGGCCTGGATGTCGTTGACAAACTGGAAGATCGCATTATACTCTGGATGAATAGCCTTAGTGCCTCAGGTTACAACGTCTGACTATCCTCGCCGCAACCGACCTGACAGGCCGCACAGAAGACTAGTGGTGACGCCCCCAAGACTTGGGGGTGTTCGATTGCCTGACTCCTTGCTACTGTTATGCGAACCGACACGGACAAAGAGACCGTCGAATTATCGGATGTCCTTGAACGCCTCTCGCCGGGCCAGCGGGATCACGGCGCGGAAGCGATCATTGAGCGCGCATATGCCCTGGCAGAGCGAGCTCACTTCGGTCAGAGCCGTGACTCTGGTATCCCCTATATCCAGCACCCGCTTTCAGTGGCTCTCTTGCTGGCTGATATCGGGATGGGGCCGGATACCGTGGCTGCCGGACTGTTGCACGATGTGGTAGAGGATACCGGGATCGAGCTGGAACAGCTGGCAGAGATGTTCAACGACGATATCGCGGCTCTCGTAGACGGGGTGACGAAGCTGGAACAGATGGAGAAGGAGCAAGTAGACGATCGGTTTGCTGGCGATGGGAAGAGACGCTCAGTTGACCGGGAGGCGGAGAGCTTGCGGAAGATGTTCATTGCTATGGCCCAGGACATCCGGGTTGTTATCATCAAGTTGGCCGATCGACTCCATAATATGCGCACGCTCGACCCGCTCGATGAAGATCGCCAGAAGGCATTCGCCCGAGAGACTCATGAGATTTTCGCCCCACTGGCCAGCAGCCTGGGTATCTGGCAATGGAAGTGGGAGCTGGAGGATCTAAGTTTTCGGTACCTGGATCCTGAGACCTATGCCTGGATGAAGGATCTGATTGCAGAGCGCCGCCCAGATCGTGAGGCGAGTATTGAGGGATATATTGAAGTCCTCCGCAAAAAGCTGGCGGAAGAGGGCTTCGATGCGGAGATTGAAGGGCGACCGAAGCACATCTACAGCATCTATCGGAAGATGATGCGGAAAGACGTTCCTTTTGGACAAGTCTACGATGTGCGCGGGATTCGGGTCATAGCAGAGAATGTGCCTGACTGTTATCGTGTACTTGGCATCGTCCACAGTCTCTGGAAACCGATCCCCGGGGAGTTCGACGATTACATCGCCACCCCCAAGGACAACGGCTATCAGAGCCTTCATACAGCTGTGGTCGCTGATGATGGCAAGACCCTGGAGGTGCAGATCCGTACTGCCGATATGGATCGCATGGCCGAATACGGGGTCGCGGCTCACTGGCGTTATAAGGGGGGCGGTAGGCCGGATCCCTCGTTTGATACGAAGATCGCCTGGATGCGTTCTCTGGTGGAATGGCAGAGGGAATTGACGGATGCCAGTGAGTTCGTCGATGCCATGAAGACGGATATCTTCCAGGATCGTGTGTATACATTCACCCCCGACGGCGATATCATCGATCTTCCCGCCGGCTCGACGCCCATCGACTTCGCTTACTACATCCACACGGAGGTTGGGCATCGCTGTCGTGGAGCGAAGATCAATGACAGATGGGTAGGACTCGACTATCAGTTGATGACGGGCGATCGGGTGGAGATCATCACCGACAAGCAAGCCTCGCCAAGTCGCGACTGGCTCAATCCAGCGCTCGGCTACGTGAAGACCTCTCGTGCTCGATCCAAGATCAGGCGATGGTTTCGACATCAGGATCGAGAGAAGAGTATTGTTCAAGGGCGGGAGGTCGTGGAGCGCGAGCTCAAACACCTGGGCATGGAGCACCTCGGACACGAACGTGTTGCCAGCTTCTTTGAGTACGATAGCCTTGATGATTTCCACGCTGCCGTTGGATTCGGGGATATCAACACCCAGCAAATCGCCAGCAAGATCGCTGAGTTGAGCTCCGAAGAGGAGACGGATCTGCTGCCGGCCCAGCCTCCCTCTCTTCCCGAATCTGTCGAGGGGATCCAGGTGCAGGGGACCGGAGGGTTGATGACCCGGCTCGCTCGGTGCTGCAGCCCTCTGCCAGGCGAGGATATTGTGGGCTACGTGACGCGGGGAAGAGGGGTCACAATTCACCGGCGGGACTGTCTAAACATGCTGCGAGTACGGGACAGGGAGCGGCTGATCGAGGTTGACTGGGGCGCGGAAGCACAGACAGTCCCTGTGGCGGTATACATAAAGGCCTACGATCGCACGGGGTTGCTCCACGAGATCGCGGGCTTGATAAGTAACGAGAAGATCAACATGTCTGCGGTCAACGTGAGCCGAGACAAGAACATTGCCACGCTCTACATCACGCTGGAGATCAGCGATATCGCTCAACTCAGCCGCATCCTGACTAGAATAGAGAGCCTGCCGAATGTCATCGAGACCAAACGCCACACAGGCTGATACGGAAAGCCCCCAGTGAGCTTGATAGGCACTGGGGGCTTTCTTCTTGGATCGGAGGGCAATCCCTGAATCTAGGGCCGTGTCGGCACCCGATTCTCGATTGATCTGCGCTCGACAAGAGATTGTTGAGCATCGAGCCAGGACTGGAATGCCGCCTGTGCCAGCTGCTCTTTCGCGGTCTCTTCAAGCTCCCGCACCTCACGTCCGGCAACTACTAGTATATAGTATGACTGACCCTGCTCGCCCAATGTGATGGGCTGGCTATGATCGCCGACCTCTAGGCTGAAGGCCACATCTGCTACCTCTTCACCGAGCTGGCTTTCGAGCAGATCTCTGGGTAACCAGTCTAGCTCATTGGTGTAGCCAGGGTCTTCTTCATCGGCCTCGATCTCATCTGCCAGATCCTGGAAGTCCTCACCTTCTTCCAGTCGTTGCGCCAACTCATTCGCTCGCTCCTCGCTGCTTACGCTGAGGAAGCGGAGCTTGACCTGTTCTGCCTCTCCAGGCAGCGTGTCCCCCATATCCTGTTGTAGCTTCTCCACCAGCAACGAGGCCTCAATCCAGGAGCGATACTGTTGCTCTGAGATGCCGATAGGCCTCAGTCCTTCTCGCATGTACCTATTGTAGAGTTCGTCGAAATCAGCCTCTGTCATCTGGGTCGGAGTCGGTGCTGGCGTGGGTTGCGAGGTGGTCAATGATTCGGTTGAGGTTAAGGGCGGTGAGACGGCAGGCGCTGGCGTGGCGTCTGGATCGTATCCGAAACCTGCATGGATCTCGTCCTGTACTTCACCGGGCAGGACTTCGATATTGCGTCGCTTGGCTTCTTGCTTCACCAACTCCTCCTGGATCATCTGATCCAGGACTTGCTCGCCTATGGCCTCGGCATTCTCAGGCGCGAGCTGAGACTCAAGGGTGCTGATCTGCCCCTGAATGTATTCCTGGAATGATTGGCTGTCAGAACCGGAATCCTGTGCGGGGAGTGCTTGCTGCTGTTGGTACAAGTAGACAAGCTGATTACGGAGCTGCAACCTCCTGAACTTCACACGGTCCTGGAACTCAGCCGTTGTAATGGGGCTCTCACCGACAATGGCGACAGGCTCTCGGGGTTCAATGATCATCTCAGCAACGACGCCGTAACCCAAGACGCCGACGATAAGGATCCCCACAACGCTCACGCCCCAGATCAGGAGTCTCTTCATCCTTGTTTCTTTTTCGACCCGCGAGAGTTGTTTTCGAGTTAGCTGTTCTGTAGGGGTACGCTTTACCTTCTTAGTCATGTCATGTACCTCTTCGTCTGAACAAGGCGCAAAATAAAAGAAGGCCCATCCTTACCAAGGGCCTTCTATCTACCTGAAAGACTTCGCGCACAAAGCTATCCGACAAAGGGGAGCAGCGCTATGTGGCGAGCGCGCTTCACGGCTTTCGCGAGTTGGCGCTGATGTTGAGCACAGGTTGATGTCTGTCTTCTGGACCGGATTTTGCCACGCTCAGTCAGGAACTCCTTGAGTGTGCCAATGTCCTTATAGTCGACGTGTTCAATCCCCTCTTCGCAGAAATAGCACGTGCTGCGTCGTCTTCTATACCACGGACTCATACTTCCTCCTACTCAAACCTAGTAACAGCGCAGGCTGTGTCTGCGCCAATAATCGAATCACTCGCCAGCAGGTCTTGCCTGCACACCGTCTCGCTTCACAGACTGGCTCAATAGGATCATGTCACTGGCCACCAGTTCGGTGCGAAAGCGTGTTTGACCGTCTTCAAGCTGCCAGCTTCGCGTCTGGAGTCGCCCCTCCACGTAAACCTGTTGATTCTCGTGGATGGTCTTCTTGCACGTCTCAGCTAGGGAACCCCAGGCGACCACGTTGAACCATTCAGTCTCCTCACGCCTCTGGCCCTCTGAGTCTTTCCATGAGCGCGTCGTACCGACACTGAACGAGGTTACCGGCTGCCCGCTGGGCATATATCGCATCTCAGGGGGGCGTCCTACACTTCCGATCACCATCACCCTGTTCAGACTCTTGCTCATAGTACGCAAGCCTTGAGTGGCTAGGTCTCAAGACGAACAATCAGGTGCCGCATGACCGGTTCTGTGAGCTTCAGAACACGCTCTATCTCGCTTATATTCTGAGGTTCCAGATCGAACTCCATCAAGACGTATCGTCCCTCTCGCTGCTTCTGGATCGGGTACGCAAGCTTGCGCAAGCCCCAGGGCTCGATATTCCTTACCTCTCCGTCATTTCTGGTGATCAGCCCCTTGACGTCATCGATGACGCCTTCGGTTTCATCCTCATCAAGTTCGGGGCTAATAATGAAGACTATCTCATAACTGCGCACTTAGTGACCTCCTTCTTTCCACGGTAGATGCTCTCGGCTCGAGGTCCGAGAGCGGAAAGCAACCATTGTGTCGTACAGCGGCCCGTATCTTAACACGAAGAGCTCGTTTTGACAACCCTATGCCACGCTGCAGAGTGCCCTACTGCCGCTCGGAGTCAGTCCTGTCTATGGCTCCAGGCCCTATTCACTCTGAGCTACTCCCTGCCTGAGTGGTGGTATTCGATCGCTGAGGCGATGAAAGCCTTGAACAGCGGATGAGCGCGTGTGGGGCGAGACTTGAACTCAGGGTGGAACTGGCTTCCCAGCATAAATGGATGATGCTCCAGTTCTGCTATCTCAACCAGCCGTCCATCCGGGGAAAGGCCGCTGAAAGCCAAACCCGTCTCAGATAGCAGATCACGATAGGCATTATTCACCTCAAAACGATGGCGATGCCGCTCTTCAACCATTGGCACCTCATACGCGCTGGCCGCCTTCGTACCTGGAACGAGTCGACAGGGATAGAGCCCTAGCCGCATCGTCCCACCCTTCTCCACGATTGACCGCTGCTCGGGCATAAGATCTATCACAGGATAATCGGTATGAGCGTCGAATTCGGTGCTGTTTGGCTCGTCGCTGCCAACGGCATGTCGAGCCAACTCGACGATCATCACCTGGAGACCGAGGCAGAGCCCAAGGTAAGGTACTCGGTTCTTCCGTGCCCAACGGGCTGCATCGACCTTGCCTTCGATTCCCCGTTCGCCGAATCCGCCCGGCACCACGATGCCGGATACGCCTCGCAGTCGATCCCAGCCACGACCACGTTCCAGATCCTCGGAACTGACGTAACGCAGATCGACATCCCAACAATGCGCCAGTGCAGCGTGATCCAGGGCTTCACTTACGCTGATGTACGCATCGTGGAGCTCCACGTACTTGCCGACGATAGCAATGGGGAGGGATGGCTTTGGTGCGCGGATGCGGTGTACGAGATCACGCCACTCCCGTAGATCGGGTTTCTTGACATCGAGCTTAAGTCGGGCGGCGACGTAATCACCCAGGCCAATGTCCTCCAACAACAGGGGCACCTCGTACAGCACCGGAGTCGTCACCAGGGGAATCACGGCTTGGCGCTCGACATCACAGAATAGCGAAATCTTATCGCGGAGAGATTCGTCTATCGGGTGGTCGGCGCGGGCGATGATTGCATCTGGCTGGATGCCAATCGAGCGCAGCTCGCGCACACTGTGCTGAGTGGGTTTCGTCTTCAGCTCGTCGGTTGCGCCGATGTGAGGCAGGAATGTGACGTGGATATAGAACGTATGGTCGCGGCCCACATCCTGCCGCATCTGACGCAGGGCCTCCAGAAACGGGAGACTCTCGATATCGCCCACGGTCCCGCCGACCTCAACGATAACGACCTCGGCGTCTGTCTTCTCACCAACCAGGGCGATACGACGCTTGATCTCGTCGGTGATATGGGGGATGACCTGAATCGTGCCCCCGAGGAAATCGCCCCGACGTTCGCGTGCGATGACGTCGGCATAGACCTGACCGGTCGTAACGTTGCTATCCTTGGTCAAGCTCTCGTCGATGAATCGTTCGTAATGTCCCAGGTCAAGATCGGTCTCGGCACCATCCTCCGTCACGAAGACTTCCCCGTGCTGGTAGGGTGACATGGTACCGGGGTCTACATTGATGTAAGGGTCCAACTTTTGGATAGAGACACTCACGCCACGGGCCTTGAGGATGCGACCGACTGATCCTGCAGTCACACCCTTGCCAACGCCGCTCAGCACGCCACCGGTACAGAATATGTATTTGCGCAGTTGATTCATTTGCTCCATCTGGTCTGACACAATAAAGAGGGAGAGTCGCTTGTAGCGACCCTCCCCAGATCTGAATCAGATTATCGTCTAAGCTGACCGTTTGGCAATGGCCCGGTGTCGGTGTCGTGGCTCGATCACAGGAGCGCAGCCAAGTCCTCCGCTGTCCGACGCATATCCAGGAAGACAAGGCCGAGCTTCGCTTCCTGGTGGGCGAGCACGGTGAGCACGGCCTCTGCCCCGACGGACATTAGAATGACGTATCCCTGGTCGCCCTTGACGTAGACCTGACTGAGGGTTCCTCGTCCCAGTTCGCTCGAGATGCGGTCGCCCAGGGAGAGCATAGCAGCAGACATGGCCGATACCCGGTCCTCCTCTACGCCTGCTGGAAGGGCGGAGGCTATGATCAGCCCGTCAACGCTGACCAGGGCTGAAGCCTCTACATCCGGTGTGCTCATCTGCAGGCTTCGCAATCTATCCACCAAACGTTCCGTCCGCGACTTTGCCATCTCGAACTCCTTGATATGCTAGCAGGATCGTAGAACCTGTCGTTGTTCGCTGCTCAAGTCAATGAACTCAGTGATGTGGTCAACCAGCAAGATGACTGCCCCGCTTGGGGGTCCAGAAGCCGCCTTGTCCGTCCAGCGAGACGGTTCCGTACTATATCATGGCTGCCCTTCAGTGTCAAACAAGCGTTGTACGGCGGGCAGTGCTCCCAAGAGGGGCTTTGCATACGGACTCCGGTCTTGAACTGAACGATTCCGGATGCCGGATGCCGGATGACTACGTCGTCGAAGGCTTCCTGGGAGAGTCGTCGCTGGCGTGTTCTATCTGGCCCGAGCTCTGACGCTGAATCCGCTGCCAAGCGGACCTCACGGCCGATAGATCCTCCTCTCGCTCGGGCAACTCACCATAATGGACAGCGACGTAAGATTCGGTGATCCGAGTCACTTCTTGCCAGCATTCCGGGAAGGCCCTCTTAACAGTAGGGAGGTAATCGTACGGGGTCTCATTCCGGGCCCGCGGATAACCCCGTTTCGCGGCCAGGAAGGCCATGTGAGCGTAGATCCGACGGATAGTGAGAGCGGCAAACGCTCGGCCCAGGTATGAGTTGCTCAACGTCTTAGCCACACTGTTCAGCTGGCGCTGCCCTCGCTCCAGCAGTTTGCCCAGTCTGGTTCGGAGCTGAACGCCCTCCCAGACTGACTCACGTACCTCATCAGATGGCTCAACTGATCTGGCACGCAGCCGATACAGAGATATGGCGACGACTACAAGCACGAGTGCGGCGGCGATTAGGGCCACGGCAAGGCGCATCGTTGCCAGCTGCTCCGACGTGAAGATCGGTTGTGTCGTCGAGGTGTCGTCCGTTGGCGGCGGGACCTCCCACTCACCAATGATATCGTCGAGAGCTTGGCCGATCTCGTACCGCTGGAGGAAGGCAAGCAATGGGTTGATCACTAGTTGAGCCATCCAGGCTAACACGTAGATTACGACAAAGAGCAGAATCTGAAGCACTCGCAAGACGGGTGCCAGCACCCGACCGATAGTCTCTCCCGTCAGCAAGGAGGTGACTCCGGCTGCCATCAGCAGGACAACGGTAGTTGCTGTGAGAAGAGTTGCCAGCCAACCCAGGTCAAACGGAGATTGCCCTCCGTACTGCTGACTGACTTCCTGTGCACGGGCCAAGGCAATGCCGAGGAGACTCGCGAAGAAGAACACGAAGACGAGATGGTGATAGGGCCAGGAGAGCCTCGATCCTGCGATTCCCGATGTGACGGCGAGCAGGACCACCCCAAGCCTGAAGCGAAAGGCAACACTTGAGCTTACGAGCCGGCGTTGAGCCAGTACGAGCCCGCGCCACCAGAGAAACACGACGAGGAAGAACACCATAAGCTCTGGTGCGAGGAGATCCTGTCTGATACTGCGGAACAACTCAAGGAGCCACCCAAGATCCCACAGAGGGGTCTGGGCATAGAGAAGGTGATGGACGGTCAACAGACCGGTTATCAGCATACTGAACACAATCAGACCTGACCTCAACCGGAGATCAATGGGCTGAGAGAAAGAGAGGCGCGCCAGATAGTGGACCAGCATGACCACCGCGAGCAACCTGAGGGAGAGACCTAGTGGGCTGACCTCAATGAGTGGGGCAAGAAACACTCCGTATACCGGTGTGATCACGCAGATGTCCATTGTCCCCAAAGCTAGAAACACGAGCTCGCGGCGGATCGACGCTTCGATTCTAGGAAGCGTCAAGAGTTGTCCATCCGATGTCACTTCTGTCCGCTTATCCATAGCTCCGCGTCCGACTGGTCTGTCTATGCGGCTCTAGATGAAGAGTGAGACCAGCAGCATCGAGCGCCTCTCTCGCATCGTAGGAACGGTCGTCAAGGCGTCGAAATATCGGCATAGAAGGGGGAAGGTGGTAGGTAGCGATGCCTTCAAGGGGAGGCGGTGGCTTTTCCTCCAGTGAGATCAAGGCTAGCCGACGTCCTGCCTCTTGCAGGTGGACAAGGGCTTCGGCCAGGCGGTCGGTGACGATGGCTGTCACCACCACGAGTGTCGCTCCCCAGGGCAGCCGAGGACTCTCGTGATGGAGTATTCTCTCTATGGAGGCAGTGGCAAATGGCGTCACGCCGGCGAGCATCTCTAGGATAGCTGTGAGTTGCTCTGGAGATCGACCCGGGGGGACGCGCGCGGGTTGGTCGGATCGCTCCAGGCACCCGTTTGCTACCAACCCGACCTTGTATCTGTGGCCTATGGCCCAGGTGGCGATCGAGCCAGCCACACTGATCGC
>CAZQXX010000014.1:14268-15777 GCA_964597105.1 uncultured Anaerolineales bacterium | reverse complement strand
CGCTCGTACCACCGGAGGGAGAGGGCGTTCTCCAAGGAGCCGATGCCGGGTGTATGGGTAGGCATCAGCGTGCCGTTGACCAGTGGTAGAGCCGTTGGTATATCGTCCCTAATCTCCAGCCAACTCAAGGGGAGTAGCTTCCGATTCGTGACCCGTACGGTCATCCTGACCCGCTCGCCAGGAAAGGCGCGTCGCTTATCGAGGGACCTGTCGTACTCGAGGCGCCGCAATGAGAGCCGTCCCCAGCCCCAGGCGATGGGAATGACGGTCAAGATACTTGCAGCGAGGGCGAACATAGCCCTCTCTCGCAGGATCAAGCCGATGGCGATGAGCAGAGCTGCCATCTCAAACCAGACGGGTGTGAACTGCCCGCGGTGCCTCTCAGAGCGCTCGCTTCTGCTGTGTCTTGTTGGTCTCACTCGCTATCACCAACCCACTATCCATTTTCAGACGATCAAAGCGACTCCACCGGGACAGACACTTTCTCTATCACATCCATCAACACTTCAGTCAGCGAGCGCCCGCGCAGGCGGGTAGTCGGGCTGATCATGATGCGGTGGGTGAGCACATAGGGAACAAGGAGTTTAACGTCATCTGGCAGCACGAACTCTCGACCACGAACGGCCGCCAGCGCCTGAGCACATCTGTATAGGGCCAGAGTGCCCCGGGGACTGACGCCCAGCTCAATGTCGGCGTGACTCCGCGTAGCGCGTACGATGTCGACGATGTAGCCGCGCACTGACTCCTCTATCCTGATCTTTCGCACCTGATCCCGCATGCTGAGTAGTTCGTCTGGTGAGGTGACGGCGCCCAGATTCTCCAGCGGGTTCCGCTCCTCGAAACGGAGCAACAGGGCGTGTTCCTCCGACTCGTCCGGGTAGCCGATCGAGAGACGCATTAGAAAACGATCCACTTGAGCCTCTGGAAGGGGGAAGGTGCCCTCCAATTCGATCGGGTTCTGAGTGGCAAGCACGAGGAAGGGCCTTGGTAGGGGATAGGTGTCGCCGTCAATCGTTATCTGTTGCTCCTGCATCGCCTCCAACAGTGCCGACTGCGTGCGTGGAGTGGCCCGATTGATCTCATCAGCTAACACCACCTGGGACATAACCGGTCCTGGGCGGAACTCGAACGTCTGCGTCTTCTGGTTGAAGAAGTTGATCCCAGTGACATCCGACGGCAACAGATCAGGCGTGAACTGGATGCGGCGGAATGTACACCCCAGACTGGCGGCGAGCGACCGCGCCAACGTCGTTTTTCCAATGCCCGGAACATCTTCGATCAGTATGTGCCCTTCACACAGGACAGCGACCAGGGCCAGGTCGATCACGTCGCTCTTGCCAACGATGACCCTCTGTACGTTCTCGCGCACGCGTCTAGCGGCTTCGGCAATCATCCGTCTCTCCCTCGTAAGCGTTCAGGAATCGCTTCGTCCATGCATCCCACTGCCAGAAAGAGGCACGCCAGACTGTCCCCGTCATCTGGTGCTCCCTCATCTGTTCACTGACATGG
>CAZQXX010000014.1:6395-14168 GCA_964597105.1 uncultured Anaerolineales bacterium | reverse complement strand
TGGCAGAGTTCACAAAAGCGGAATCGAACAAGGCCTGTGTGGCCTAGAAATGAGGATCAATGCCCCAGACGTATGTGGCCCTGGACCTAGAAACGACTGGTCTCGACGCCGAACGGGATGCCATTATCGAGGTGGGAGCGGCGAAGTTTCGGCAGGATAAGTTGCTCGATACCTTTTCCACTTTCGTCGATCCTGGTCGTCACATTCCACACGATATCACGGTTTTGACGGGCATCACCGACCGAGATGTGAAGGGGGCCCCGCAGCTTTATGAGGTGTTACCGCATTTGGTCAGCTTCGTAGGCGAGCTTCCGGTTCTGGGCCATAGTGTGGATTTCGATCTCCGTTTCCTGCAGCAACATTCTCCCGAGTTTGAAAACCCTTATCTGGACACGTTCGAGTTGGCCGGGGTGCTTCTTCCGCACGCTGATCGCTACAGCTTGAGTCGTCTGGCTCAGATGCTGGACGTCGAGTTGGATCGGGCGCATCGAGCACTGGACGACGCGCTGGCCAGCTATCGACTCTTCCGTGCGATGATTGACCAAGCATCGGAGCTTCCTCCACGTATGCTGAAGGAGATTGTCGGGCATGGCCAGCGGGTTGATTGGGGCGGCAGTGTCTTCTTTCGTGAGGCACTGGAACTTTCGGCTCGCCGCTCGCCTGAGGAACAGGTCACTCGTGAGCGCCTTGGGCCGGAGGGTCCTCTGTTCGCTCCCTCGGAGAAGGTGGAGCCGTTGGAGGCGACCGGTGAGCAGAAGCCGCTGAACGTGGGTTTTCTGGCATCGATACTGGAGGAGGGCGGGGCATTTGCTGAAGCCTTCTCCGACTACGAGCACCGCCCGCAGCAGGTGGAGATGCTACGCGCCACGGCTGAAGCCTTCAATGAGGGCCAGCACTTGTTGGTCGAGGCGCCTACCGGGGTGGGGAAATCGCTGGCTTACCTCATCCCCGCTGTCCACTGGGCCGTCGAGAACGGCGAGCGAGTGGTCATATCCACCAACACGATCAATCTTCAGGAACAACTGCACCAGAAGGATGTACCCGACCTGGAGAAGATCCTGCCGACTGACTTCGAGGCAGCCGTGCTCAAAGGGCGGTCTCACTACTTGTGCCCCGCGCGCTTGCAGGCGTTGCGCCATCGCGGTGCCCGCTCGCCCGAGCAAGCCCGGGTGTTGGCGAAGGTGCTGATCTGGCTTCTGACGAGTGATGATGGCGATGGAGATGAGCTCTTTCTCCCGACAGCCCTGGAGCGAAGCATGTGGCACCGGCTCTCGGCAGATTACGAGGGCTGCAACCCAGACCGTTGCCGATTCTTTCAGCGCGGGGTGTGTTATTTCTATCGTGCGCGTCGGGCGGCCGAAGCTGCTCATCTCATCATCGTGAACCATGCCTTGCTTCTGGCTGACGTGGCGGTTCAGAATCGGGCTCTTCCAGAATACAAGAACCTCATCGTGGACGAGGCGCACCATTTGGAGTCGGCCACCACCAGCGGGCTGAGCTTCGAGACCGACCGCACTAGCGTTCGTCGATTATTGGGCGAGACCGGGCGAGTCACCAAAGGAGGACGGGTGACTGGTCTGATGAGTCAGGTGCTTGGTTCCTGTAGGCACGTGGATCTGCCGAAGGACGTGATGGAAGAAGTGGAACTCTCTATTGGTCGGATTGGTCAGAGCGTGGATCGGGCACTGACCCAATTGGATATCTTCTTCGACCGCCTCAGAGATTTCGCCCAGGAGCAAAAGGGGGATCGACGCAGTCGTTATTCCTTCCGTATGCGGCTCACCTCCGGAGTGCGCGTCCAGCCTGCCTGGGACACGATCGAGATCGCCTGTGACGACATCAATCTCCCAATTAAGGATGTGGTCATGGAGCTGGAGCGTCTAGCCGGGGGCTTGGATGAGCTGGTGGCAGACTATGACTTACCCGACGCCGACGAGTTGCAGGTACAGATGTTGGGAATGGCCCAGCATCTGGAGGAGGTACGGCAGCAGATCAGTCACATGATCATGGATCCGTCCCCAGCGTTGATCTACTGGCTGGAGACGCAGCCCAATCGGGATTATATCAGCCTTCATGCTGCGCCGCTTCACGTCGGACCTCTTGTGCAAGAGCACCTCTTTCACAAGAAGCGTACAGTGGTGCTGACGTCAGCCACGCTGCGCACCAGTGGCACGTTCGATTTCCTCCGTGAGCGGTTGCACGCCTGGGACGCCAGTGAGCTCGCAGTCGGCTCTCCTTTTGACTATGAGAGCTCGACGCTTTTCTACGTCGTCGATGACATTCCGGAGCCCGGTCAGCCCGGCTATCAGCGGATAGTCGCACAGGGGATGGCAGAGCTGTTTCGGGCGACAGAGGGGCGGGCGCTGGCGCTTTTCACCTCGTATCGCCAATTGCGCGCTACGCTGAAAGCGATCAAGGCCCCATTGGCTCAGGCCGGCATCACAGTCCAGGCGCAAGGCGAAGGTGTCTCGCGAGCTCAACTCTTGGATAATTTCAGCACCGGCGATAAGCGGGTGCTTCTAGGTACCAGAAGCTTCTGGGAGGGGGTCGATGTGCCTGGCGATCCCCTCAGTTGCCTCGCCATTGCCAAGCTCCCCTTCAGCGTTCCAAGCGACCCGGTCTTCGCCGCCCGCGCCGAGACTTTCGAGCAGCCTTTCCAGGATTTTGCTGTGCCGGGGACGATCCTGCGCTTCCTGCAGGGCTTCGGTCGTCTGATTCGCACCCGCGACGACAGAGGAGTGGTGGCGTGTTTCGACAAGCGGCTGCTCACCAAGTCCTATGGACCGTTCTTCCTCGATTCGCTCCCCAATCCGACGATACGAAGCGGCTCAATCACGCAGTTGCCCAGAACCGCTGCCGAGTGGCTGGAGCGGTGAGGTAGGCTCTTTGCTTCTGTATGGATAAGGAGAACGCATAGCGGCAGGTGCCATCAAGATGGCGCGTTCCATCTAAAGTGTTGCTTCCTTCCCCAGGGATGACGGACAGGAGGGCTCAGGATGGGTGGTCGCTGCGGTGGGTCTCCGGAAGTCCTTGCTACTGGACAACGATTGTGAGAGTGTAGTCAACTTCTTCCGCCCCGTCAGGGTTGGTTAGGGTGATAAAGTAGTCCTGGGATGCCGGTAGCGAGGGAACCGTCAGGCTGTCCTGCCTCTCTGGAACCTGCCACGTAGAGCCATCTTCCGCTCCCCACACATCGACTATGATTCCGATGGGAGAGATTCCAACTTCCATCATCCACCCCTTCGTGGCGTCCAGTACGTACCGGAATTGACCGTGCTCCGCACTCAGGGTGCCGGTTACACTTACGGACTCAATGAGGGGCCTTGCCTCAATGCGCGGACATCGGAGGGTGAAGGCTTGGTCGTTCTCGTCGTACAGATCTGGATCGTCGCTGCTCGCGATTCTCACCCGCATGGCATCTGATGCTGCCACACCGAAGTTGCTTACGAGGCCTACGGGGATCTCCCACGAATATCGTCCGGATGAAGCATCGACGCCAAGCGCTACGTACCCCAGGGGCTTGCCTCCGGACGCCACCTCGATGTCGACTTTCTCCACACCCGATGAGCGCCAACTGATGTCGTGGATCGAGCCCTCCAACCAGTCCTCGCCGCCATCTGGCGACAGGAGGACGACCGAGGTCTTTGAAGGCATTGGAGGAAGACTGAGCGTGAGCGCATAATCAGTAGGCTCAAGGGTGTTGAGTTCTACGAAGTAATCCTGAGTCACCGGTAGCTCCCCACGCCAAGACATCTCTTCGTCGATATAGCGCTTGAGAGGAACGCCGTCTGCTCCCCAGATCGTGAGGCCGACTTGCGTTGGCGCTTCGACGACAACGTCCAACGTCTGTCCGGCTCGGGCGTGGAACACGTAGTGATCGGTCTCGTAGGCGCCGAGATGACCGCGCATCGTCGTGGACGTCTCACCAACCTCAAGCTCGATGCGTGAGTAGATGATGACGCTCAACTCGTAGTTGGCGGCTTCCTGGGAGGATACGACGATGACGTAGTCTTGCGTCACGGGCAGGGGGCCACGCCAGAACATCCTCCCTGCGGCTTGCCCTTCCAGCGGGGTCCCCGATGGTGCCTCAACACGCACATAGACGCCTTCCTCGACTGAGGAGGCCCGGACGTGCATCACTTGGCCCGCCGACGCACGCAGAATATAGCGCTCGATCTCCTCACGGTCAAGATAACCGGTCAGCGTCTTTGATGTGGCCCCAGGTTCAAATCGGATCCGCGTGGCATCCTCTGTTGCAGGAGGCAGGGTGTGGGTCTCAGATGGTTGGGGGGCGACTGTCTCTGTCGGTCTCCCGGTCGGCTGCTTTGGCGTACGAGTGGGTGTAGACTGTCTCCTGAGGCTGGTGGGGGTGAGAGGGGAAGGGGTCTGAGGTGCAGAACAGGCCGTGATTGCCGCGACGACGAGGAGCACAAGCCGTAACAACGTGTCCATCTTCGTCTTCATAGGCGGTTCTCCCCATACACTGCCTGGATCAGTGCTGCAACCCAAGGTTGGATCTGGCTGGTGTTCTGCCCTGCGTAGAGATGGATAGGGCATCGAGCGATTCCGCAAGAGGTACGCCCTCTTGCACGATGACTGCCGGAATGCCCGCTGCTAGGAGGGGTGCCTTGAGCTCGTCGGCTCCTGCCGGACCTCCGAAGCTGGCTGCGTCGACCAAGATGGCGAGGATTCGGAGACCCCGGTCGCTGAGATAAAGAGCACTCTCAACCCAATCACGCCGGGTGGAAGGGCTGATGGCGACAAGGGTTGTCCCTCGTGCTAGCCGACTACCTTCAGCACTGAGCACATGACTGAACGGCATGCTGCCCTCGGCATGGAGCATGGCCAGCGTCTCAAGGATCTTAATCCGTTGCCGCTGCTCGCGATCCGTCTGTATGGCCTGGCGCCGCTGTCCGTAGGCAACCAATCCTACAGCGTATTGCTGCTGGATAAATGCGTTCGCCACCGAGGCAGCCGTCGCTATTGAGTACTCCTCCGTACTCGGTGGTAAGCGGAATTCCTGTACTTGCCGCCAGAGGGGCATCTCGGTTCGGTCCGCGCCCCTAGCATCCTGTGTATGGTTCTCCAACGTAGCCTGCACCCGGCTCTGCATATCGAGGAAGACCCACACGTCGGACATCGGATCCAACTCAAACTCTTTCACGATGAGGCGGTTCTTGCGCGCCGTGGAAGCCCAATGAATGCGGGCAAAGCTATCTCCCGGGACGTAGTCACGCACCCCAGCCGCGTTGGGGGTGATATGATGCGTGCGGCGTCGAAGGGCGTCGCCGCCAGGAAGCGGGCCTCTTGGTGGGGGCAACGTGCCCACGGACGCGATGGAGGGATAGACCACGATACGGCTTGTCTGAGGGAATTCACGACGACGTTCGAAGAGCCCCAGTGGGTCATTGCCGGATATCGTCACCGGACCGAGTCGAAAATCGCCGCGCTCCTCGCAGAGCGTACGCACCAGCCAGTCGAACTCCTGTCGGGCACGCAGGCTGTGGACGACGCGGCCGGCGTGATGACCGGGGAGGGATGATCGGTCGTGCACTACCACGAGGAGTTTGGGGAGCCAGGAGGCATTTCGTACCGCGAGTTGCTCCTCCATCACGCGGCCCACTTGGGCCCGCTGTGCACGAGTATAGCGCCTAAGGTGGAGACCATACAGTGATGACCAAGCCCATACTGCTGAGATGATGAGGATCGCGAGGAAAAGGTACGTGAGTCGATAGTACATCTCGCGCCCGGTGACCAGGGCCAGTGCCAAACCGATCAGTCCAAGAGCGAAAACGACCCATGCTCGGCGGAAACGCATCGTCAGAAGTTCCCTGTTTCGGCGAGAGCCGTGAACTCGTCAGCTTGATGCCGGAGCTAGCGCAACGATCGGATCAAGCTGGCTTTCAGGCCCATGGCTTTCTCAGTGGGGCCGTACGTCCGCCCCGGGCACCGGAAGTGAGTCTAGGACTTCGCTCATCACGGTGTCGCCAGTCACGTTCTTCAGCCGTGCTGCAGGACTCACGATCAGTCGATGCGCAAGCGTCGATATGGCCAGGTGCTTGATGTCGTCGGGCAGCACGAAATCGCGACCCTGCATCGCCGCCCAAGCCTGACCTGTTCGGTAGAGGGCCAAAGATCCGCGGGGGCTGGCCCCGAGATAGATATCGGGATGCCGACGGGTCTGCTGAACCATATCTACGATGTATTGCTTGACCAGTTTATCGACGTAGACGTCCTTTAAGGCCTCTTGGGCAGCTAGAAGATCGGCTACAGGGACTACTTGTTCAACCCGTGTCACAGGATGGGCGTAACGTTGCGACTCAAGGATGGCGATCTCGGCGTCCGGCCTTGGGTAACCGAGCTGGATGCGCATCAGGAAGCGATCGAGTTGGGCTTCTGGCAAAGGGAATGTCCCTTCGTATTCAATAGGGTTTTGCGTAGCCATAACGAGGAATGGCTCAGGAAGCGGATGAGTTACCCCGTCAACCGTGACCTGCAGTTCCTGCATCGCCTCGAGTAACGCTGCCTGAGTCTTCGGCGTGGCGCGGTTGATCTCGTCGGTCAATACGATCTGGGCCATGACCGGGCCAGGCCGGAACTCGAATTCCCGTGTTTTCTGGTTGAAGATCGATACACCGGTCACATCGGAAGGTAGCATGTCCGGCGTGAACTGGATGCGACTGAACTGACAGCCAAGGGACTTGGCCAGAGAGCGTGCCAACATCGTCTTGCCCACGCCAGGCACATCTTCAATGAGCATATGGCCCTGCGAGAGCAGGCCGACGATGACCAACTCAATCGCCTCCCGCTTCCCGATAATGACCTGCTCCACGTTCTCGATCAGCCTCTCCGCAACGAGAGGTACTCTTTCAGTGTCCATTAGGTCTCCTTCACCTACTCGAATGGATAAAGCAATCCGCCGTTCACTAGATGTACACCCTGGTGGGTCATCAGGTTCAGCGGCAAGGGTCCTTTTCTGATCCTATGGGGGCGTGCCTCTTGTCTGCGCCCCGAGCCAATGAGCCACGCAGGGCACGGAGCTCACCCAGGGTCAGGTTGTTCGGCAGGACGTCGGAGGTGACGGGGATGCCTGCCAACTCTGAAGAGAGGCGCTGGAGCGCGCACGCCAAGATATCGCTGTGGTCGAAAGCCAGGGGCGGCAGTTGCTCAACTGACCACCACTGAGCCTCCGCGGCGTCGCTGCCAGCTTCGGCGCGGGTCGGCGGGTCTTTGGCCATGACCCCTAGATAGGCGACGCTGACCACATGGCCCCGCGGGTCCCGCCCAGGATTTCCGAACGTCCGCAGTTGCCGCAGGGAGACATCGCGAATGCCGGTTTCTTCCTCCAGCTCCCGCTGCGCCGCGTCGCGTGGCGGCTCACCTACGTCCACGAATCCCCCGGGGAACGCCCAATGTCCCTCAAATGGTGGTCCATCACGACGGATGAGCAGCACCTGCAAGCAGCCTTCCTCCACGGCGAAAAGCACCACATCTGCTGTCAGCGCCGGATGTGGGTAATCTTGGATAGGCATGAACGACGTCCCTTCTCACGGAGCCAAGAAGCTAGATCAGAGACTAGCGCCGAGCGTTCCCTGGTCATTGCGGTGTTATCACGGTTCGCACACCGGCACCGAACTCGTCCAGTTGGTCCAGCACTCCGTTGATGGCATCGGCATTGAGCGGCACGGTGCGGGTGACCACGCTGGAGAGATCCAAGACGCCACGGCGCGTGTACTCGATCAACAATGGCAATTCCTGCAACAGATGGTCGGC
>CAZQXX010000014.1:0-6295 GCA_964597105.1 uncultured Anaerolineales bacterium | reverse complement strand
AATCGCTCTTTGTTTATGTCCACGGCATAGACGTCAAGTGCGCCCATGGCAGCGGCGAGCTGGATGGCCGACATCCCCAGTCCACCGACCCCGAAGACCGCCACAGTCTCGCCAGCCGTCAGCCGGCTCTTGCGCAGAGCGTGGAACGAGGTGGCTGACGAGCACATCATAATAGCGCCCTGGTCAAAGGGGATTTCGTCGGGGAGGGGGACGGCGCTTCGAGCGGGCACGGCGATATACTCGGCGTAGCCTCCGTCACGGTGTTTGCCGATCATCGAGCCCCGAACGCAGAACTGCTCACTCCCCAGCGCGCAGTAGGCGCAGTCGCCACACGTGATCAGGTAGTGAAGGCAGACGCGGTCTCCAGCTTCAATACTGGTAACCCGATCGCCTATCTGCTCTACAACGCCGGCCACTTCATGCCCGGGCGTGATGGGTAGCGGCCCTACGGGTGAGTTACCGGCCCGGTAGTGGGCATCGGAGTGGCAGATGCCCGCTGCCTCCACGCGCACCAGCACATCCTTGTCTCCGACGTCTGGCACAGGAACCTCTCGTTCTTCCAGTGGTTGTCCAATCTCGACGATTTGAATGGCTCTCATCTTGAGTTCTCCTTAGCTTTCTCGGTCTGTGGTTGTGTGTTGGGTTGCCGAGAACCGTGTCCTGAGAGAGGTGTCAGATCGACCCGGCTCTCATGTGCTTTTCGTATCATGCCAGCATAGACGTCAACTCACGGACGTCAGGCAGTTCTTCCGATCCTAGGATAGTCTGCACCACGGCATCGATATTATCTTCTTCCAGCACATGGCGCGTCAGCGAGCGAAATTTCTCCTCCAGGCTTTCATCGTCCCACGCATTCTGGGGGAAGTTGATCTTGCCTTCAATCTGGTCAGTCTCAAGTTCGCGCCCATCGCGCAGCTGGATGAACACCTTGCTGACGAATTTCCCGTCGGGATCGCCCTCAGAGGCCAGACGGTGGAGTTCATTCAACTGTTCTGTCTCCTCCACCTCGATCCGCGTCGCCACGTCGCGGATGTCCTCGTGCTTTAGGGCGTGCTCCAAGATCTGATCGGGACCGATCTCGCCGCCGATGATATAGGCGGTCAGGGGCCAGGCGAAGTTGAACTGGGCTCCTTCGGTCGTCGTGGGGAGACCGGTGCTCAAACTAATGATTGACCACTTTCCCGCCTCGCGAGTTACCTTCAACGCACGGCAATTATAACACAAGATGATCACACAGGACATGCGTTGTCAAAGCCACCCACCTGTGCTACACTCGGAATCGATCTATGAGAGATCGGACCATCAAAGAGCGCCACGGAGCTACAGGTCTGCTGCGTCTTGGAGGAACGTGACTATGTCGACACTGCTGCTGAAGCACGCTGACTTATTGGTGACGATGGAAGGTCTGGGCGACGAGAACCGCCGCATTCCTGACGGGGGCCTGTTCGCTCGGGACCAGGTTATCGAGCAGGTGGGGCCGACGACGGCGCTACCGGAGGAGGCTGACTGTGTGATCGACGCCACGGGAATGGTCGTGCTACCCGGGCTGGTCAACACTCATCACCATCTTTACCAGACTTTGACGCGGGCTCTTCCGGATGCGCAGGATGCTCCTCTCTTCAGGTGGCTCCAGACACTCTATGGTGTCTGGGCCGGCTTGACCCCAGAAGCGATCTATACCAGCGCCCTGGTGGGGCTGGCGGAATTGATGCTCTCCGGATGCACGACAGCGTCCGACCATCTGTATATCTATCCAAATGATTGTCGCATCGACGATGAGATACGAGCGGCCCAGGAGATTGGCGTGCGGTTTCAGCCGTGCCGTGGCTCGATGAGCCTGGGGAAGAGTGAAGGCGGCCTCCCGCCGGATGAGGTCATCGAGGATGAGGACTTCATCCTCAATGACACGCGACGCGTCATCGAGACCTACCACGAACCAGATCCTTTCGGGATGGTGCGCATTGCGGTGGCGCCCTGTTCACCCTTCTCGGTGACACCCGAGTTGATGCGCGAGTCGGCGGAACTCGCCCGCTCTTATGGAGTGATGCTCCACACCCACCTGGCGGAGACGAAGGACGAGGAGAAGTTCTGCCTGGAGCGCTTCGACCGGCGTCCCGTAGGTTACGCGGAGCATCTTGGTTGGATGGGCGACGATGTCTGGCATGTCCACTGCGTCCATCTGAACGAGGAGGAGATCGAGCTCTTCGCTCAGACTGGAACAGGAGTCTGCCATTGCCCCAGCTCGAACATGCGTCTGGGGTCTGGGATCGCGCCGATACGAGGGTTGCTGGACGCGGGCGCGAGCGTGGCGCTGGGAGTGGACGGCTCAGCCAGCAACGACTCCTCACACTTGTTGGCTGAGGCCCGGATGGCGCTGCTGTTGCAGCGGGTTGCCGGGGATCCAACGGCGCTCTCCGCCGAAGAGGTCCTCTGGATGGCCACGCGGGGTGGGGCAGCAGTGCTCGGTCGAGACGATATTGGTCAACTGGCGCCAGGCAAGGCAGCCGACATAATAGGCCTGCGGCTCAATCGTCTTGATTACGCTGGCGCGCTCCACGATCCGTTGGCCCCGCTGGTCTTCTGCCAACCCCAAAGGGTCGACCTCTCGATCATCAATGGCAGGGTGGTCATAGATGACGGGCAGCTGGTGACGCTGGAGTTAGCGCCAGTCATCGAGCGCCACAACCGGATATCGCGAAGACTCGTTGATGGGGAGTGAACGGGAGGCCTTGACGACTAGGTGAGACCTGTGTGAAGATGATAGAGAAGACGCGTGAGATGGACACGGTCGAGGCGTGGCCCGTCCGACCACGGCAGTCGTCCGTTGATTAGTGCTGCCCTGGTGGTCGGGCGCATGGGGGTCGACAAATGATGCAACAGCTTGACCGCGAGGCAGTTGAAGACATCTTGCAAGTGAAGGGTGTCGAAAGCGTCTCTGTCAGCGATCTGTTGGCGTTGACCCAGCAGGAAGTCGACGACTACTTGCCGGACGGTGTTTTCCGGATTGATCCTCGCAACGGCGACCGCGTTCTGTACCATTCTTCGCGGGGCGCGCGACCCCACGACAACGTCCCAGAGCGAGTGTCAGAAGTCCCGGAGCGCGACTGTGTGATCTGCCAGGGTCGCACGACGGGGGTGATCGACTTGGCCGATCTGAGCGAGGGCTTCACGTTCATCAACAAGAACCTATTCCCCGTCTTGTATCCCTTCGAAGACGAGGGGCTCGCCTCCGGGCTTCACTTCCTGCAGTGGACATCGTCGCGGCACGACAAAGATTGGCACAATATGCCCCTCCCTGACCGGGTGATCGTGCTGGAGCGATTGGCGGCACTGGAGAGGACACTCCTCGCCGGCAGTGATGAACTCCCCTCCGCCGAGAACCACAATCTTCCTCGTTCGGAAGGTATACCGCAAGCCTCCGTTGTGATCATCAAGAACTACGGCCGCCTCGTCGGAGGGTCCTTGATCCACGGTCACCAGCAGATCGCCTTCAGCAATGTGATGCCGCGTCACTTCCGAGATAACGCACGCTTTGAGAAGGAACACGGCGAGACATTCTCGGACTACATGCTTCGTGAGACCCGGTCCGAGTTGATCGTGAAGGACTACGGTCCGGCGGTCCTCCTGGTGCCAGCATTTATGCGACGCCCGTACGACATGATGCTGCTTGTCAAAGAGACGAGCAAAGGATATCTGCACCAATTGAGCAGTGAGGAGCTAGAAGCCGTTGCAGAGGGCTGGTACGATGGGATTAGAGCCATCCGGCATATCATGCCTCGAGTCGGGCGAGAGATTGCCTACAACGTGATAACGAACAATGGCCCTGGGGCTGGTCTGTACTTCGAATTTCTCCCGTACACACAGGAGATTGGCGGGGTGGAGCACCTGGGCCTTCTCGTGTGTCAGGAGCTTCCTGAACGAGCGGCGGCGCGGCTACGGGAGGTGATTCTCTAGCCCAGACTTTCGATTGACCAGGTGGGGAAGCGGGAGGATAGAGAGGCTGCGAATCGGTAGTTCGAGCTGGGCTGAGTTCGTGATATGGGCTTGGAAGATCTAGGCTTCCGTCTACGAGGGACACCAGGATAGGAGGAGTACATGCACATCGGATTTCTGAACCCACAGGGGAACTTCGATCCCGCTGATAGCTACTGGACTGAGCATCCTGACTTCGGTGGGCAGTTGGTGTACGTTAAGTCAGTGGCCCTGGCTATGGGGAAGGAGGGTCACCGGGTTGACATTCTCACCCGTCAGATCATCGACCCCGAATGGCCGGAGTTCTCGGAGCGCTTTGGTGAGTACCCGGACGCGCCCAATGTGCGTATCGTGCGTCTTCCTGCTGGCCCCGATGAGTTCTTGCGGAAAGAGCTGTTGTGGCCGTACCTGGTAGAGAATTGGGTTCCGAACCTCCTCGATTTCTACGCAGACGAGGGCGGCTTGCCTGATGCCTTCACGGCCCACTACGGCGATGGTGGCTTATGTGGGGTGCTGCTTGAGGATGAGACGGGCACCCCGTTCACGTTCACCGGGCACTCCCTCGGGGCGCAGAAGATGGACAAGCTGAACGTCACCCGGGACAACTTGAAGGAGATGGATGATCATTTCCACTTCGCGAGGCGGATCGTGGCGGAGCGCCTGAGCATGAACCGCTCGGCGGTCAACGTGACCAGCACGGAACAAGAACGCTTCGAGCAATACAGCCACCGAGCCTACCGTGGCGCGGTCAACGTCGACGATGACCGCCGGTTCGAGGTCATCGCACCCGGTGTGAACCTGGATATCTTCGGCGCCGACGCGCGCTCCGACGATGAGGAGGCGATCCGCGAGCGAGTGAAGCAGCGACTCCGACGGGATATCGAGGAGGGCCGCCGTGGTCTACCGGGAATTGTTGCCTCCAGTCGGCTCGATCCAAAGAAGAATCACGTCGGTCTCGTGCGAGCTTTCGCGCAGAGCGAGGAGCTACAGGAACAGGCGAACTTGATCTTCATCACCGGAGCGCTAGACGACCCACTGCGCGACGACAGCGAGGCTGGCTCAACAGAGCAGGAAGTGCTTGCGGATATCCTGGAGGTGGTGGAGACCAACGACTTATGGGGAAAGATGAGTGCATTCGGGCTGCAGGGACAGCTCGCACTGGCGGCGACATATCGTTTTCTAGCGGAACGGGGTTCAGTCTTTGCGCTAACAGCTCACTACGAGCCTTTCGGCCTGGCCCCGTTGGAAGCAGCAGCAGCTGGCTTACCTGTCGTCGTGACCCAGAACGGGGGCCCAAGTGAGAGCTTGCGGGAGGGGGAGACGGAGTACGGGGTGCTGGTCGACCCGGCTGACGTCGAGGACATCGCCCGCGGATTGGAACGGTTGTTGGGCGATGAAGAGGTGTGGGGCAGGTTCGCCCAGCGGGGACGACAGCGGGTGCTCGACCGCTACACCTGGGAACGCACGGCTGACAACTACCTGGCTGTCATCAAGGACATCGTGGTGGCGCCTGAGGCGCGGCGTGCCGAGGAGCTTCTCCCCATCCATCCGTACTTCCGGGACCCAAAGCCGGAGAACGACGTCACACTGGATGAGTTGAGTACGCTCTACTTCGGATCTTCTGCATGATAGCTCTGATGGATCTGTCGTAGACGTCGGGCTGCTTCGCGGTTTGATTCTGGCTACGACTTGTCTGGGGTCTCCGCCAGGAAAAGCCGAGATGACGCAGAGGCATACTCTCTGGGGACAGGCTCGCTCCGAGCTTGACAGAGGCGCGTTCAACTCAGCCGAGGTGGAGGCCGGATTAGGTCCGGTCCCGCGAGGGTGCGATGTTCCTGTCGGATGAGGTGGGAACGTTGCGCGCATTGGTTCGATAGACCGTCACGTCCGAAGGTGGCGCGATGGCAAGGTTGACGGCCCCGGGAGAGATTCTGGCGCAAGCAGAAGCGATAGAATGAGGCGATGGTGGGCCAGCGGAGGGCGACTATGAACATACCTGAGGGCGACCTGGATCTGCTCGCAGTCGGTGAGACCCTGGTTGATTTCATCTCCGAGGAGGAAGTAGAGTCGCTGCGCGAGGCGTACACGTTCCGCAAATACCAGGGAGGCTCCCCGGCCAATATCGCGGTGAATATGGCGAAGCTGGGCGGTACGTCCGCCGTCATCTCGAAGACCGGCATCGGGAACTTCGGGCAGTTCCTCAAGGCGGAACTGCAACGTGCAGGAGTGATCACGGATTACTTGGTGATGGACCATCTGGTGCATACCACGGTGGTCTTCATCTCACGCACCCAGGGCACGCCGGACTTTGAGGCGTTCCGTG
>CAZQXX010000013.1:8255-28154 GCA_964597105.1 uncultured Anaerolineales bacterium | reverse complement strand
TCTGCCCATCTCATCTGGCCGACGTGGCAAAATCCATTGGCGATGTTATCGCCTGTAGTTGCTGCTGAGATGGACGGTGCCCAGACAATCTCGCCCTGATCTTCGTAATCCCCGTCTTCGCAGGCCCTTGACGCCCGCTGTTCTCCTCATTGGCAGGACCACGTCCCTTCCCCATACGACTACGCCTTTGCTTGGCCTCTTGTCTCTGAGATTTCATAGATGAACTCTACGAGCGCCATCCTTTTCCGAAATCCTGCATCGGGGGATTGCCAGAGGGCCTGTCGGCGGTTGCCGTGAGCCAGAAGCGTGGTATAATTCGGTTTCGTTGCTGTGGCTCTTGTGAGAGTGCCACCTGGTAGAAATGGCTTCAGTCTGTTACGAGTATACAACTATGGACTTGATAGAATCTCTGAACCGTCAATTAGAGCGAAATCCGAACATCCCTGAGTTACGCCCGGGCGACACGGTCAAGGTTCACGTTCGCATCGTCGAGGGCGAACGTGAGCGCGTGCAGGCATTCCAGGGCACCGTCCTACGCGTCCGAGGGGGAGGAGCTAGCGCAACGTTCACAGTGCGTCGCATTGGCTCCCACGGTATTGGGGTCGAGCGAACGTTCTTGCTCCACTCGCCTCGTATCGACCGGGTGGAGGTATTACGCCGAGCACACACGCGTCGCGCGAGGCTCTATTACCTTCGGGAACGAAAAGGCAAAGCTGCTCGCTTGCGAGAGAAGCGCTCCTAGAGCCTTAGCAGACGTCTTTCCGGACATTCCTCAGAAGGAAGATCGGTGGGCGTAGGACATTCCCTACGCCCGTTTTGATGCGTAGGCGGCAGACGCCCACCGCCAGGTTCAACCCTATGAGTGACCAGGGATGAGGCTCCCCATCATCGGTGTGACGGGCTATGCGGATCGATCCGCCCGTCCCCCCAATGTGCCGGTGTTCGCCGTCGCAAGGACGTACGTTCAAGCTGTGGCTTCGACTGGCGGAAGCCCTCTCATCATTCCTCCGTATCTTGAAGACGATCGACTGCGAGCTGCCTTCGAAGGTATCGACGGGTTGATCCTGTCCGGTGGCGGCGATCTCCACCCTGCAACCTTTGGGGAGCAGGATTGTGGGCTGCTGTGGCGCGTCGACGAGGGACGGGATCGGGCGGAATTGTCGCTGGCCCGTTGGGCCCTCACAGAGCGACTCCCGGTTCTGGCAATCTGTCGGGGTATCCAGACCCTAAACGTTGCCGCAGGCGGAACGCTTGTCCAGGATATCCCAACACAAACTCCGGGGGCACTGTCACATAGCTGCGTGGCCGGCCGCCCTCTACCAACGCCAGCGCACTCGGTCCGGGTGAAACCCGACAGTCACCTAGCTGAACTGATCGGATCGGGGGAAGTCGACGTAAACAGCGCCCATCACCAGGCAGTCAAAGACGTCGCAGACCATCTGACGGCCGTCGCATGGGCACCTGACGGCACTATCGAAGCCCTGGAATTCCCCGAGCACCCTTTCTGCATTGGCGTTCAGTGGCATCCCGAAGTGATGGTCGAAAGCGCACCCCGTATGCGTCGGCTCTTCGAGGGCTTGATTGACGCAGCCCGGTCATAATGAATAGGCGCGCGTCCGCCATCGCCGCGCTGGCGATACTGGCGGCCTGTGCGGGGCCACCCTCTCGCACCACGGATGTGCCCGCCACGCACACCCCCCTGACCAGCCCTTCTCCCACGGCCTCACCAGTGACCACTTCTTCCCCAAGTCCCACTGCCACCTTTACACCCTCGCCCGATCCGACGCCGTTCACCAGCGTAGTAGAGACGCCAGCCCCTATCCCATTGGATGAACCCTGGGCTGAGCCACCACCGCGCCCCTTGTCACGCATCCCCGTCAAACCGAATCCCCCGCCGCAGGTTCCCAACGCCAGACGCACTTTCTGGGTCACCGACCCGGCGTCTGGCGGACGACGACAGATCACCGCCCGCCTCCGGGCGCAGGGGCCTAATGTGGCAATGTGGGTCGAGCTCGACACCTGGCACGATATCCGGCGGCTGCACACGGCAGTTGAGCTCTTTCAATCGCGCATCTACCCCAGGATTCGCACGGCTTTCGGGTCCGAGTGGAGGCCGGGGATAGACAACGATCGCCGAATCCATGTCTTGCACGCCACCGGGCTGGGAGAGAAGGTCACTGGCTATACGTCCAGCCTCGACGAATACCCGAGAGAAGTGCACTCTATGTCGAACGAAGCGGAGTTGATCGTCATCAACCTGGATTATGTCGATATCGGATCTTCTGCCTATAACGCCCTGCTCGCCCGTCAGTTCCAGCGCCTCGTCCAGTGGAATCAGGATCGGAACGAAGAGCGATGGCTGAAGGAGGGGCTTGCTGCGTTGGGGGCAACCGTAAGTGGGCTCAGCGTCGGGGAGCCCGGACACACGTACCTAAAGGAGCCAGACACCTCGCTCGTCTACTGGAGCGGGGAAGAGGCTCAGCGCGACGCCGCCTGGCTGTTCGCCGCCTATTTCCATCAGCGATTCGGTGACCGAGGCATGCGGGTCTTGACCTCGGAACCGGCGAATGGGATTCACGGACTGGACGCTGCACTGAAGAAACTGAGCTCAGACGTGAGCTTCGAAGACCTTCTCGCCGACTGGCTCGCGGCAAACTACCTCGACGGTGTCTTGGAGATCGACAGCTCGGACCACTCCCTTTACACATACAACGACATCGACCTCGACCCGCCAACACCCATCGCCGTCTACGACAGCTACCCAATCGAGATGAAGACGACGGTCAAGCAGTTTGGAGCTGACTACGTCGTCTTCCAAGGGAAGGCGGATCTGGACGTGATGTTCACGGGACAAACACACACGCCTCTGTCCGACCTGTCTCCCTACAGCGGTCAACGCGCCTGGTGGTCGAATCGGGCTGACGAGTCATTGACCACCCTTACCCGAAGGATCGATCTCTCGAAGGTGGAGCAGGCGACCCTTTCCTTTCGAACGTGGTATGACATCGAGCCTCACCACGACTACGCCACGGTCTCTGTCAGACGGCTCAACAAGGAACAGTGGCACATACTCACCACACCCTCCGGGACCAGCGCAGACCCCTATGGCAACAGTCCAGGGTGGAGCTATACCGGCAGGAGCGACGGGTGGGTCCTCGAACAGGTCGACCTCTCGGCCTACGCGGGCGAGGAGATCTGGATCCGTTTCTCCTACCTGACAGACGGGGCTATCGCCGGAGCAAGTCTTCTATTGGACGACATCTCTGTTGCTGAGATCGGATACGTTGATGTGATAGAAGAAGGCCTCGACGGGTGGGAAGCCCAAGGCTTCGTACCCATCGAGGTCTCTGTGCCGCAGGAGTATATGGCAGTCCTGATCAAGCGTGGAGACCAAACCACGATCGAGCGGCTCTCTCTGAGCAAGGACCAAACGGCCAAATGGGCCGTGCCTTTGGCCAGTGAGGGGCTCCGCGAGGCAGTGCTCGTTGTATCGGGAATGACCCTGCTGGCCGCGGATCCGGCTCCCTATCAGATCAGCGTCACCCCCCAGGAGCCATAAGGCGGATGGCCAACGCGCCGAAATGGGCCGTGGAGCGCCGTCCAGTGCTAGGATGACCTGGACGTGCCCTCGATTGTCAGCGATTCGCCGCTTCTGAACGCCTCCAGTTGCTGTTCAAGCTCAACGCGACGAGCAGCGGCTGCTTTCTTACCTTCCTCCATTAACTCATCCACGCGCTTACGGACTCGATCCTGAAGCTCAGCTCCCTGGTAAGGCGCCAGCAGCATTCCCACTGCCCCACCGATCACACCACCAACGAAGAAACCAGCCAGGAAATTGACTACTTTACGCACAGTACTAGCCTCCTCAAGTGCTCAAAACACTCCGACCGACGAGAACGTGACTCCGGCTATTATACAATACCCTCGGGTTAGCACAAAATCTGGCGTCATGAGGACACCCGTGAGTCCAAGTCGCTCGACGGTACTCGCTGGAATCGCCATGGATCCTGCCGTGCCGCGGCCGAACAAGGCCGGTAGGGCAACTGTGACAGATGCAGATGTCAGCTCGCCGTCAGACATTCCGTTGTCCTGCTTCACCGTAGATCGTGGTAGCAGCGTGAATAGGAGTAAACTACTACCGTTTACCTATTGCCAGCCATATGCTGTTATGCTATACTGGATCATCAGAGGGTTGGACTGGAAACCACAAGTGGACATTGGGTTATGCAAGCATCCGGACGAAAGATTTCGGGGACTATGAGACAGCCCCCAGAGCGGACGCCAGACCAGCCACAACTGACGCAGCGTCGTCGGGACCGCCTTCAGCCTTGTGAGCGGCGAACCGAAACCAGCAGGACTCTCAACGACATCTCTCGTCTCCACATGCGCCCTCCAGGGACGCCGGATGGATCACCTCATACCTCCATACGATGGCACAGCGTGAACAGGTAGACGAAGGAGCCCTGGGCCGGCAGGTAGCTGCCAGGTTGCTCCGCAGCTTCCCGAGCCTCGCCTATCGGCGTCGCAATGACCGCACGTGGGCGATGGAGTTCGTCGGTGAGGGCGCGGAGCAGGTCACCGGCTACACGCCCGGAGCGCTGCTCGAGAATGGCGACGTCCCCTACGGTGAGCTTATCCACCCAGATGACAAGGAACTTGCGTGGAATGCGATCCAGCGTGCTCTTCGGAAAAGGCGCCCTTTCTATATCGTGTACCGCCTCACCAGCGCCGAAGGCGACGAGAAATGGGTCTATGAACAAGGACGCGGTGTCTACCGCACCCAGCGCGAGGAACCTATTCTTGAAGGCTTCATAACCGATATTACTGCCCAGAGGCGCCTGGACGAGACACTCCGACGAAAGCTGGACCAGCTGGAGACTCTACATCGGGCGGGACTGGACCTCATCGCCGAGCGGGACTCACACGATTTGCTCCGTTCCATCGTCTCGCGTGGCGTGGATCTGGTACAGGGCGACGCCGGTTCCCTCAGTCTTCATCGGCCCGAGCAGGACGTGCTTGAGGTTGCCGTGACCATCGGCAACCGGGCCACCTCACCAGGCGCTTTGATACGGAGAGGTGAAGGCGCGTCCGGGAAGGTTCTGGAAAGTGGACAGCCGGTCATCATAGACGGCGATCGGAATCGGGGAGGATACACACCCGGTCCGGAGCGACGCACCCAGCACGCTGCGGTAACCGCGGTCCCGATTCGCCGGGACGGTGAACTCCTGGGCGTGCTGGAGGTAACCGGGAACATGCCCGACGCGTTCTCACGGGATGACGCCGATCTACTCAATCTCCTCGCTATACAGGCTGCCGCCGCGATCCACAATGCCCGGCTATACCAGGAGACGGCGCTCCGAGTCAATCATCAGGCCACCATCAACCGCATCGCTCACGCGGTCAGCAAGACGCTGGATCTGGACGCGCTCGTCCAAGTGGTGCATCGAGAGATAGAAGCGGCGTTTGAGCCCGACGCATTCTTCCTCGCTCTTTACGATGAAGAGACGAACAAACTGAATTATCGCCTTCAAGTAGACGACGGCATAGTGGTGCCTCCAGAGCGCGTGCCTCTGGAGGACGGACTGACCGCTTCGGTGATCAAGCGGCAAGAACCACTGCTTATCCAGAATTTTGACGAGGAACGAGAGCATCTGCCGCCCGGCGAGTTGTGGGGCACGATGGAGACCCCCGCATCTTGGTTGGGCGTTCCCATGCAGGTGGCTGATCGCACGATTGGTGTGATCTGCGTGCAAGCATACCGTCCGGTCGCCTATCGTGAAGTAGATCAACAACTGCTCTCCACGATCGCCGAACAGGTTGGCGTTGCGGTGGAGAACGCTCGACTGTACGAAGAAACCGCCCATCGGCTCGCTCAAACCCAGGTGCTGCGCGAGTTCATGCTTGCCGCCGCCTCTACGCTCGATTTTGATCAGGTACTGAGACGAACGCTGAAGGCTCTCCATACGACAGTGGGGGCCGAGTTCCTCAGCTTCGCTATGCCCGACCCGGCGGACAGGTCACTCCGGCTTCACCCTTCGTGCATCGGATTCTCCGAGCAAGCGGATGATCCGTCCGCAAGACTAAGTGCATCCGTCTGCCGACGTGCGTACCTGACTGGCGAACCGATCGTTGCAGGTGACGTTCGGAGCGATCCATTCTTCCACCCGATGGCCCCAGAGACTTGTTCCGAGCTCGCTGTACCCGTCACCGTGAACGGACAGGTGCTAGGCGTCCTCAGCGCAGGAAGCCCCCGTCAGAATGCGTTCGACGAACAGGACGTGGATTTCTATACCACAATCGCCAGCCAACTCAGCATCGCTCTGGAGAATGCGCGCCTCTTCCAGGCTGAGCGAGAGCAACGCCAGCAAACTGAAGCCCTCGAGGAGGCCGCAGCCGTCGTCAATGGCACGCTCGACCTCGATCAGGTATTGGACCGAATCCTGGAACAGGTCGAGAGAGTCATTGACGGAGACGCCTTCAACATCATGCTTATTGAGGACGATGACACAGCCCGAGTCGTCCGCCGGCGGGGCTACGACAGAGAGGATTGGGGCGTGCTCTCACTCTCTTTTGGTCAGTATCCCCTGTTGATAAAGATGATTGAAACCGGGGAGCCTGTGGTCGTACTTGACACAGCGGTCGATCCTGACTGGATTCGGGGGGAAGGCCAGGAGCACTGGCGATCGTACATAGGGGTCCCCATCAAAGTCAGCGGGGTCATTGTCGGTTTTCTGAATGTCAACAGCATTCACCGCAACACGTTCAGCCGCCAGGATGCGCGACGGCTTCAGGCATTCGCCAACCACGTAGCCACGGCTATTGAGAATGCCCAGCTGTATCAGGAACTCCACAATTACGCGGATGCCCTGGAGGAACGAGTACGAGAGCGGACAACTCAACTGCGAACCCAGTACGCGCAGCTTGAGACGATTCTGGACAGTACCGCCGACGGCATTATCCTGGCGGGTTCCGATGGAGAGCTCATCTTGGCTAACCCGGTGGCTCGTGAGTGGCTCCGGCGGGCTCTCTCACCCGAGGAATCGGAGCAGCTGCAGGAAGCAGTAAGGACACTGGCAGCGAAGGCGGAAAAACGACCAGAGATGGTACTCGAGTTAACCGGCATGGATCTTCAGCTGACGGCCGCCCCCGTTCGCAAGCCGACAGTGGAAGAGGCGAGCGCTGTCGTCGCAATTCACGACATCAGCCATCTCCGCACGCTGAACCGTATGAAATCTCGCTTTGTCTCCAACGTCTCTCACGAGCTGCGGACACCCATCGCTACCATTAAGCTGCTCGTTCACCTTATGCAGCAACAGCCAGATAAGCGAGACGAGTACCTTGAGCCACTTATGCGCGAGGCAGAGCACCAGGCCAAGTTGGTGCGAGATATCCTTGAGATGTCCCGGGTAGATGCGGGACGGTTTGAAATCCGCCCCGAGCCCGTGTCTCTCAACGACTTGGTCGAGATGGCGGTGATGAATCACGAGAATCGAGCGCACGGTCAGGGGCTGACGCTGACGTATGAGCCCGGAGAACCCGATCCTATTGCTATGGCCGACTCGCAGTGGATGATGCAGGTGATGAACAACTTGCTGTCAAATGCCATCCGCTACACGCCTGAGGGTGGTACGATCGAGGTCTATACCGGCACCGAGGCAGCAGATGGCCGATCTTGGGCCACGGTTCAAGTGTCGGACACCGGGATAGGAATACCGGAGGATGAGCTCCCGTACATATTCGACCGGTTCTTCCGGGGCGAGCAGCCGCGGAAGATGCAGATTTCGGGGACGGGATTGGGTCTGGCCATCCTGAAGGAGATTGTAGAACTGCATGGCGGACGAGTCACCGTGGAGAGCAAGCTCAATGAGGGCAGTTCGTTCACCGTGCACCTACCCCACCAGTCCCAATGATGGCTGACTGTCGCCGCTCTGCGTCCACCCGGCATCGGCCAAACAAGGTGATCCTCCGTACAGTGTGATGCTGCGCACAGCTAGAGGCGATTCTTCGCAGATGAGAGGGAAGGCTTAGAGGGAGACAATATGAGCGGGCAGCGCATCCTGGTTGTCGAGGATCACAGATCTATGTCGCGTGCCATTCAGGGTATTCTGGAGTCAGAGGGGTATACCGTCTTCACCGCCACCGATGGGATAGAGGCGCTGGAGATGATGGAGGACGTGCAGCCAGATCTCATTCTTGCGGACATCATGATGCCCAGGATGGACGGCTACACCCTCTATGAAAGAGTTCGTGCCCGTCCGGAGTGGATTCCCATCCCCTTCGTCTTCCTCACCGCTAAGTCGGAGCGGGAGGATAGACTGCGAGGGAAGAAGATGGGGGCTGAGGACTACGTCACGAAACCCTTCGATGCTGAAGAGTTGATCGTCATCGTCCGCTCTCGCCTGGGGCGTGCCCGCGCCATCCAGGAGGCTACAGAGGCCTCGTTCGAGAATCTCAAGCAGCAGATTGTCACCGTTCTCGGCCACGAGCTGCGCACGCCTCTCACGTATGTAACCGGGTACACAGACCTTGCCCTTGAAGACGTGTCCTCTCTCAGCGCTGAGGAAGTGGAGGACTTCCTTCACGGAATCAAGACAGGGGCGGATCGCTTGAATCGTCTGGTAGAAGATCTGCTACTGCTGGTTCAGATCGATTCCGGCCGAGCGCGACAGGAATTCGGAGCGCTCGCCAGCCGGCGCCGGAACCTCGGCGAGATCGTGGAGCATACGACAGGACAGTTCGAAGGGGCGGCAAAGAAGCGCGGTCTGTCCCTTGAAGTTGATGTTGATGGAACTCTGCCACCCGTCGAGGTCTGCGAGGCCTATTTCGTCGATGCCTTGGGGCGGCTTGTAGAGAACGGCATCAAGTTCTCGCGTGATGAGGCAAAGCGGGTAAAGATAACCGGCCGGAGTGGAGAGAAGTGGGTCAGGATCGCCGTGTCCGACCAAGGGGTGGGCATTCCCGAGGAGCAGCAGGATTACCTCTTTGATCGGTTCCGTCAACTTGAGCGTGAGAAGCTAGAACAGCAGGGTGTAGGGCTTGGTCTCTGCATCGCAGATGAGCTGATCCGCCTCCATGGAGGCAAGATAACGGTGGACAGCTCCCCGGGCCAGGGTAGTACGTTCACGATCCTGCTACCTCACGCTACGCATTGACAGCGTGCCTTGAGCCGCCTGGCGGTCCTGAGGCAGAATAGAGACACAACAGAAGAGCGCATCGCTGGAATGCCTCTGAAGGTCCTGTTCGAGTCACATCGACTGCCCTGATCTCGAAACGCTGAGATCGACGTCGTCTGCAGTTGAGTAGCTCTCCTTCCGTAGCCACCTCCGTCCAGCCAGCCGACTGCAACCCCAGCGCCAGCCTCCAGCTGCGACGTCTCCTCCCGGCCCCCCGAGGCCATCCTCTCAAGCGTCGAATGGTCTAGGGCCCTTCCCTACCGCTGTCTCAGCCTCCATCCGACACAAGACCTCAAGCTCCGGCTATCATAGCGTGCCGTCGCCACGCAATCGAGTCAAAAAAACCGATTGGCAGGGACCCGAAAGTACGGTATAATCCCGGTCCAAGGAGGCAAGCATTGCAAGCATTGATCACCGGAGCAGGTGGGTTCGTCGGGGGGCACCTGTGTGAGTATCTTCTGAAACACACGGACTGGGACTTGATAGGCACTGTCTTCGATCCAGCTCAGGAGACCGAGCCTTCCGACCCGCGGTTACACCTCCTTTCTGTTGATCTACGCGAGAAAGATGCCGTCCACTCGCTTGTTGCAGATGCTCAGCCAGACTACGTGTTCCACCTCGCTGCCCAATCATCTGTTCCTGCCGCGTTCGCGGACCCCTGGGACACGCTCGAGAACAACATCCAGTCGCAGTTGAACCTTCTGGAGGCCACGCGTGCAACAGGACACGACGTCACGTTCCTGGTGGTCGGTTCGAACGAAGAATACGGGGCACCGAGACCGGGCGAGCTGCCTCAGACAGAGCAGAGTCCACTCCGGCCCACCAATCCATATGCGGTGAGCAAGATAGCGCAGGATTTTCTGGGGCTTCAGTACCATCTGGCGCACGGGGTTCCCGTGGTGCGGGTTCGGCCCTTCAACCACACGGGGCCCGGGCAGTCGCCCCGCTTCGTGGTACCTGCCTTCGCCAGCCAGATCGCCCGGATCGAGGCAGGGCTTCAGGAACCGGTGATGAGGGTTGGCAACTTGTCTACATCGCGCGACTTCACCGACGTGCGCGATGTTGTGCGGGCCTACCATCTTGCCGTGACCAAAGGAGAACCGGGAGAGGTCTATAACCTGGCCTCCGGAAAGGCCCATTCGATTGAAGGGGTTCTGGACACGCTTCTGAGCCACGCTCAAGTTGACATTCGGGTAGAGAGAGATCCGGACAGATATCGCCCGGTGGACGTACCCGTGGTCTACGGGAGTGCGGAGAAGTTCTACGATCGCACCGGCTGGAGGCCCCGGATTCGATTTGAAGAGACACTGCGAGACACGCTGGCATACTGGCGAGAGCAGATTCAGAGTACCTAACAGGAATAAGGAGTCATTGAATGTCGAAGGCACTCATCACAGGCGTCACCGGGCAGGATGGATCTTACCTAGCCGAGTTCTTGCTGGAGAAAGGGTATGACGTCATCGGAATGGTCCGAAGGACCAGCACCCTCAATTTCTCCCGCATCGAGCACATCCAGGATAACATCACGTTGGTATCGGGAGACCTGCTGGATCAGGTATCCCTGATCAACATCCTCCAAGAACACCGCCCGGATGAGGTGTACAACCTGGCCGCTCAGTCCTTCGTGCCGACGTCGTGGGGACAACCCGTGTTCACCGGTGACGTGACCGCGCTGGGGGTGACGCGGATGCTGGAGGCGGTGCGCACGGTGGACGATGGCATCCGTTTCTACCAGGCCAGCTCGTCGGAGATGTTCGGCAAGGTGCGTGAGGTGCCCCAGAACGAAGAGACGCCTTTCTACCCCCGCAGCCCGTATGGCGTTGCCAAGGTATATGGTCACTGGATCACGATCAATTACCGGGAGTCCTACGATCTCCACGCCACGTCGGGAATCCTCTTCAACCACACGAGCCCTCGGCGAGGCCTCGAGTTTGTGCTCAGGAAGATTACCCAAGGCGTGGCGAAGATTACCTTGGGCCTGGCGGATGAGCTGGCTCTGGGGAATCTGGATGCGAAGCGAGACATCGGTTTTGCTGGTGATTACGTCAGAGCAATGTGGATGATGCTTCAGCAGCCAGAGCCAGACGATTACGTCGTGGCCACAGAGGAGACCCATTCCATTCGAGAGATGTGTGAGGCCGCTTTCGGCTATGTGGACCTCGATTGGAGAGACTACGTCGTGCAGGATCCTCGGTTTATGCGCCCAGCTGAGGTCGATATCCTGATCGGAGACGCCAGCAAGACCCACCAAGTCCTTGGCTGGGAGCCGTCCGTCTCTTTCCCCGAACTGGTCCACATGATGGTCGAGAATGACGTTGAGTTGCTGAAGAGAGAAAACGGCTTGAGCTGAGAGGAGTTTTCTACCGTGACAGACAAACGAACTGATATCCATTTTGGAACGGATGGCTGGCGCGCGCGTATTGCCGAGGACTACACCTTCGACAACGTGCGTCGTGCTTCGCAAGGGTTCGCCAACTACCTGATAGATCGGGGACACGAAGGCGCTGACGTCATCGTTGGCTACGACGTGCGCTTTGCTGCAGAGCACTTCGGGGCCGCGGCCGCGGAGGTGATGGCAGCCAATGGCTTCCACGTATGGCTGACCGATGAAGCCACTCCCACTCCGGTGGTCTCGTACTCGATTGTGGAGCGAGGCGCCCCAGGGGGAATCAACATAACCGCCAGTCATAATCCTCCGTGGGATTGCGGCTTCAAGGTCCGCGATGCGAACGGTGCCGCTGTTGCCCCCGAGGGTCTCAAGGCTATTGAGGCCCGGATTCCAGATCTGGACAAGGTGAAGCGGATGGCACTCGAAGACGCCAAGGATCAAGGCCTAGTCGAGGTCTGGGATCCCGCATCGGCCTATATTGAACACATCAGGGATCTGGTGGACATCGAGCGGATCAAGGAGGCCGGTCTCAACCTTCTGGTCGAACCGATGTGGGGAAACGGTATGGGGTGGTTCCCCCGGCTCCTTGAGGGAGGAGCGACGGAGGTATCCGAGATCCACAACAAGCGCAATCCCCTGTTCCCGGATATGGAACGCCCGGAGCCAATTCGACCGAACATAGACTCGGCGCTGGAGAAGACGGTTGAGTTAGGCGCCGACGTTTGCCTGATCATGGATGGGGATGGCGATCGCATGGGCATAGGCGACGAGAACGGGAATTTCATCAACCAGCTGCAGGTCTACGGCTTGCTCGCATACTACCTGCTCGAGATTCGGGGCAAACGAAAGCCCATCGTGAAGACCGTTTCGACCACGTCTATGCTGGAGAAGCTTGGCGCCATGTACGAGGTGCCCGTCTACCGCACGGGCGTCGGATTCAAGTACGTTGGTCCGAAGATGATGGAGACTGACGCAATGATCGGAGGAGAAGAGAGCGGGGGCTACGCCTTCGGCGAGAGTATCCCTGAGCGAGATGGCATTCTGGGCAATCTCTACTTCCTCGATCTGATGGTCCAGACAGGCAGATCGCCGTCGGAGCTCATAGAGCAGCTGTATGATAAGCTGGGAGCGTCTTACTACTACGATCGCATCGATGTTCGCTTCCCCTCAGAGAAACGACCGGAGGCTCGTGAACGCCTGGACAGCGCCCGGCCGCAAAGCCTCGCTGGCCTGGAGGTCACGGACATCGTCACCATTGACGGATACAAGTATGAGTTTGAGGATGGCGGGTGGCTCCTGATTCGTTTCTCCGGAACAGAGCCTGTGATTCGCGTCTACTGCGAGACGACCGATGAGGATAAGGTTCAGCCATTGTTGGACGAAGGGCTAGAGTTGGCTGGTTTGAAGTAGGCAATGGATCTTATCGATTCTCACGCCCATCTGGACTTCCCGCAGTTCGATGGGGACCGAAAGGCGGTGATCTCGCGAGCACGAGAGGCAGGCCTGACTGTCATCGTCAACATCGGAACCAATTTGACCTCCAGTCGCGCATCTGTGGCGCTGGCAGAAGCGTACGACTTCATCTACGCCACGGTGGGGATACACCCCCACGATGCCGAGACGATCAGTCAGACCGCCCTCGATGAGTTGCGTGCTCTGGCACACCACCCAAAGGTGATTGCCATCGGGGAGATAGGGTTGGATTACTACCGGGATTACTCGCCGCGGTCGGCACAGCAACGGGCCTTTCGCGATCAACTGACCCTGGCGTCCTCGCTGGGGCTTCCAGTGGTGATTCACAGCCGAGATGCCCACGACGACGTCTTTGCCATGCTGAGCGATTGGGAAGGACCCGGGGTTCTCCATACGTATGCAGCAGGGCCAGAGTACTTGGATCGAGTCCTTGATATGAACCTCTCTATCGGCATCTCGGGGCCGGTGACCTTCTCCAGCGCTGAATCCCTGCGCGAGAGTGTGAAGAGAGCACCTCTGGATCGGTTGCTGATAGAGACCGACTGCCCCTATCTCACACCTAACCCTCACCGCGGAAAGAGAAACGAGCCGGCCTATGTGAAACACGTTGCAGAAACTATCGCTCAAGTGAGAGAGGAATCCTTAGGAACCATCGCAGCCGTGACGTCACAGAACGCCCGACGCCTGTTCGAGCTTCCAGAGTCGAGGCACCCCATTGATTGAACTGCCATTCATTGGTCTGGTTGAGGCGGAACTTGGGGAGGTCGAGAGCCTGCTCGCGCGACATCCTGCCGGGCAACACGAGGCGATCGGCCTGGCCGTGGACCACCTGGTGTCCGGGGGAGGCAAGCGGCTGCGCCCGATCCTGGTAGTTCTGTCCGCTCATCTCTGCGATGCAGATATCGAACAGGCCATGTTCGCCGCTGCCGCTGCCGAGATGCTTCATACAGCCACCCTGGTCCACGACGATCTGATCGATGGCTCCCTGATACGTCGCGGAGTGGGAACCCTGAACGCCAGCTGGACCCCAGCCGCTACCGTCCTCACCGGTGACTACATGTTCGCTCGAGCTGCCCATCTGATAGCACAGACGGATCATGTGCGGATGATTCAACGATTCGCGGAGACGCTGATGATCATCTGCAACGGCGAGATCCGTCAGCTGTTCAACGGCCGGCTTGATCAGACTGATCTCGAGGAGTATGAGCAGCGAATCTACGCCAAGACGGCCTGCCTCATCGCCCTCTCGGCAGAAGCAGGGGCCATTCTCGCGAATGCTCAGGATGAGCAAGAAGAGGCTTTGCGCGCCTACGGTGAGAAAATCGGCATGGCGTTCCAGATTGTGGACGATGTACTCGACTTTGTAGCGGACGAAGAGACACTCGGCAAGCCCGTCGGCAGCGACTTGCGGCACGGGCTGACCACGCTGCCGGTGCTGCTGTTCTTGCAGTCCGAAGCAGACCAGCGGGCAGTTCGTCAAGTATTGGAAGGGGATCACTCAGAGGAAGCAATAGGGGAGGCAGTGCAAGCCATAGCCGATTCCCCAGCCATTGGACAGGCGTTGGCGGCGGCACAACAGCACGTACGGGATGCCAAAGCGGCCCTTAATCGGTTCCCGGACACATCCTATCGGACCGCGCTGCTCGACCTCGCCGACTTCACCGTAGATCGTCGCTTCTAGGTCCATCTCCCTCTATCCTAACGATGGTTGACCTATCCGTCGTCATCGTCAGCTGGAACGTGCGCGATCTCCTGCAGCGATGCCTTGCATCGATTCAAAGGACGAGGAGGCAAGCTGGAAGCGAGCGACCTGGGCCCTCGTCAACAGATCGCTATGAATCACGCTTCCAGATCGAGACCATCGTCGTCGACAACGGCTCAAGTGACGGAAGTGCGGAGATGGTACAAGAGGATTTCCCACGAGTCCGTCTCATTGCCAACGAGGACAACCGGGGCTTTCCTGCCGCCAATAACCAGGGGATCGCTGTCGCTGAGGGGCGCTACGTTCTCCTGCTCAACCCCGACACAGAGGTCGTGGGCGATGCACTGGTTACGCTGGTCGCCTTCGCCGACGCGCATCCCGACGTCGGGGTCGTGGGCCCCCAGTTATTGAACCCAGACGGCACCGTCCAGTCCTCTCGCCGGCGCTTCCCATCGCCGCTGACTGCCCTCTTCGAGTCGACATGGCTGGAGCCGTATGCACCCGATCGTCTGCTGGATCGTTACCGGGTCTCAGACGAACCCGACGACGTCGTACAGGACGTTGACTGGGTTACCGGGGCGGCGATGCTGGCCCGCCAGGAGGCCATCAAGGAAGTGGGCCTTCTCGACGAGGGCTTCTTCATGTACTCTGAGGAGCTTGACTGGTGCAGGCGATTTCGTGAGGCAGGCTGGCGTGTGGTCTATCTTCCTGAGGCACAGATCATTCACCATGTGGGGAAGAGCAGCGAGCAAGTAGTCGCCGCGCGCCACATCCACTTCCAGACCAGCAAGGTGCGTTACTTCCGGAAGTATCACGGCGTAGCGGTCGCAGGTGTGCTGCGCTGGTTCCTGCTGGCGAACTACGCCTGGCAGTTCGGCCTGGAAGGGGCTAAGTGGTTACTGGGCCACAAACGTCACCTGCGCGCCCAACGCATCGCGGCCTACCGAAAGGTGCTCAAATCGGGGCTGCGCGCCTGATCGGAGATAGGCCTATGCGTATCGGTTTGATCAGCGGGGAGTATCCTCCCGACCGAGGGGGTGTGGGGGACTTCACCGCTCGGCTGGGTCGGGCCTTAGCGCAGCTGGGGCACCAGGTGCACGTCATCACATCCCGATCGGCATCTGAGGACATCTCCGACGGCACCGGACAGGTTAGCGTCCACCGAGTAGTGCGTAACTGGGGATGGGGTTGCTGGACGCAGGTGCTCGCAGCCGCAGAAGAGCTGAACCTGGACGTGCTTGACATCCAGTACCAGGCGGCTGCCTACGGCATGCATCTCGCCATCAATGTGGTGCCGCCACCAATAACCCGCCCTCCTGTGGTCGTGACCTTCCACGATCTCAAGGTGCCCTATCTATTCCCGAAAGCCGGACCGGTGCGCTGGTGGGTCGTGCGCATGCTGGCTCGGCGGGCCGACGGTGTGATCGTCACCAACCGGGAGGATTACCTACGCCTGGAGGACGAGATCGCTCCACACAAGCTCAACACAATCCCGATTGGAAGCAACATCGACCCCGTTCCCCCTGCTGGCTACGACCGCGACCCGGAGAGGTCTCGTTGGGGCATCAACCCGGATGACCTATTACTGGGCTATTTCGGCTTCTTGAATGAGAGCAAGGGGGGCGAGGAACTCGTCCAGGCACTGAATCTGCTGGTACAGAGAGGAATGCCGGCCCATTTGTTGAAGATTGGCGGTCGGGCAGGCACGTCCGACCCCACTAATCTGGCGTACGCGGAGAGGATAGATCGCCTGATTGCGGAGCTAGATCTCGCAGACCGCGTGCACTGGACCGGGTATCTCAGCCCGACCCAGGTATCGGCGGCCCTTTTGGCCACAGACGTCTGCGTGCTACCCTACCGGGATGGCGTCTCCCTTCGACGTGGAAGTCTGCTGGCTTGTCTGGCCCATGGACGAGCCATCGTCACCACGCGCCCCTCGGTTCCGCTTGCCTGGATACGTAATGGTGAGAACATGCTCCTGGTTGAGGCCGGGGCTTCATCAGCACTGGCACAGGCGGTGATCCGATTGGCAGACGATTCGCGCATGCGCGCTCGACTGGAGAGCGGAGCAAGAGACTTGGCAGCGGAGTTCACCTGGGAGCGGATCGCGCGTCGAACCGCGGCTGTGTTCAGTAGGCTGTTGAGGAACAAGCGATGACGAAAAACAAAGAGAGAACCCTGCTGAGCGCCATTCTCGTCGCGTTCGTGCTGCTGAGCACCATCTACAGTCTCATCGTCCCACCTTTCGAAGCCTCGGATGAGCTCTGGCATTACCCGATGGTCGAGACCATCGCCGACAACTGGTCACTCCCCGTTCAGGATCCGGCAGATGTCGGACCATGGCGGCAGGAGGGAAGTCAGCCGCCGCTTTATTACATCCTCGGCGCGCTTTCGACCTTCTGGATCGACACCTCGGATATGCCTGAGGTACGCCATCTCAACCCCCACGTCGACAACGGCATCGCCACGCCAGACGGCAACGTCAACCTCGTCGTCCACCAGCCAGACCGAGAGGCGTTCCCGTGGACGGGCACCATTCTGGCGATCCACATCGTTCGCTTCCTCTCGATTCTGATGGCCACTGCAGGCGTCTACCTGACGTACCTCATCGTTCGCGAGATCCTGCCGGGAAGACCCGCCCTGACACTCGGTGCGACGGCAATCCACGCCTTCACGCCGATGGTCGTCTTCATCGCTGGCTCCGTGAACAACGACAACCTGGTCGTCCCGTTGAGCAGCCTGGCGCTCCTGATGCTCCTTCGCTTGCTGCGATCACAAGAGCTGACCTTGCGAGCCGCCGCTGCTCGCTATGTCCTACTGGGTGTCGTCCTAGGCCTCGCTGCCCTGACGAAGGCCAGTTCTCTCGGGCTAACCCTGCTGACTGCGCTCGTGGTCACCATACGAGCTTTCCGGCGAGGATGGCGCTCTGTCGACGAGACAGGCACCACAGGGTGGCATGAGTTCGTCATCGGGGGTCTGCTGACGCTCCTGCCGCTGGTCATCATTGCTGGCTGGTGGTATCTGCGAAACCTTCGGCTGTATGGCGATCTCACCGGACTTAATGCTTTCATCGAAATCCTGGGGAAGCGGGACGTACCAGCCGATCTTGCGCAGCTGTGGCGAGAGCGCTACGGCTTTTTGGCCGGATATTGGGGGAATTTCGGGGGTCTCAACGTCCCCATGGCGCCCTGGGTCTATCGGATTTTGAACAGCGCCCTGGTGATCGCCGGCCTTGGCCCGGTTGCCTGGCTGGTCAGATCTCGAGTTCCGGGTGTCGGAGGTGGCGGGTCAGCAACAACTACCGGAGAGTCGAAGTTCGGAGTCTGGATTCCAGGATTCATCCTCTGCGTACTCTGGGGACTCGCCGTGCTCATCCCCTGGATTCAATGGGCACGAGTCACCTGGTCGTCTCAGGGACGCCTGGTGTTCGCCGCCCTGCCAGTCTGGTCGATGGTCCTGGCTCTGGGGCTGGGCGCCTGGTTGCCCCGGCGCTGGAGGCACTGGGCAGTCGCCATATTCGCCCTCTTCCTCCTGAGCCTCTCGATGGCGGCACCGTTCGCCTGGATCCAGCCTGCCTATCGGCGCCCCCAGGCTCTCTCCGAAGCCGAGATCAGCGACATTCCCCATCAGGCGATGATCGATTTCGGCGACACGATGCAACTCCTGGGTTACGATCTGGAGAATGAGACAACCAGTCCCGGCGGACAGGTCGCCGTCACCCTATACTGGGAAGCGCTAGCGCCGACTGACAGGGATTACACGGTCTTCGTACACCTTTTGGGCGACCATGATCTGGTTGTGGCTCAGCGGGACACCTTCCCAGGCCTGGGCCTGATCTCTACCACAAGTTTGGAGCCGGGCTTCCGTTGGGCCGACCGGTATGTCTTGCAAGTGCCCGTCACTGCGTATGCTCCCGACGAAACGCAGATCGAGGTCGGCCTGTTCGACGCCCGGACAGGTCAGCGACTGCCAGCGGTCACGGCGAACGGAGAGCAAGTCGGAGACAATCTCCGCTTCGGTCGTATAGAGGTCCAGCCCTCGTCGGACGCTCCACCGATTCCCGTCTCGGTCAACTTCGGGGGCCGTTTGCACCTCACAGGCTACGATCTATCGAAGCGAATAGCACAGCCCGGCGAGTCCATAACGGTCACCCTCCGCTGGGATGCGTTGCGCCGGATGGAGAAGGACTACACGGTGTCAGTCCAGTTGGTGGATAGCTCACAACGAAAGGCTGCTCAACACGACGGCCCTCCGCTCCAGGGCGCAGGACCAACCACGACCTGGAAGCAGCACCAAACTTTGACGGATGCTATCCCGCTGGCCGTCTTCCCCGATGCCTCTTCGGGTGCCTACGGCGTGCGGATTGCCGTGTACGCGCACGACCAGGGGACGATTGAGCACTTACCTGTGATCCCACCGGGCGGCCAGATGCAGACAGATCACGTGACCCTAACTGAGGTAAGAATAGCACCCTAGCCCCCGGTCTTCAAGACACGTCGGGGATGGTTGGCGTCGCTTCAACGGATACTGTGGGAAGGAGACGAACATGACACTTCCAGACCGGATTGCACACTGGCTCGAAGACCATTTGAGCGTTGCTGGAGCCGACGGTTTCGTCTTCGGCCTGAGCGGTGGCGTCGATTCCGCCACTGCCGCCGCGCTGGCTGTGAGAGCCATCGGAGCTGAATCCGTGCTGGCCGCCATCCTGCCCTGCCACTCCGAGCCAACTGATGCCCGGCTAGCCCAGGAGGTCGCTGATGCCTTCGCAATACCCACCATCACGGTGATCCTGGATAATGCTTTTGACACACTCACCAAGAATCTTCCGTCAACGGAGCATCGATTGGCATCAGCCAACATCAAACCCAGGTTGCGTATGACTGCCCTCTATTACCTGGCCCAGACCCACAATCACTTGGTCCTGGGTTCGGGGAACAGGACGGAGCTGATGGTGGGATACTTCACTAAGTACGGCGACGGAGGCGTGGATCTCCTGCCCCTTGGGGGCCTCTACAAGACAGAGGTTTGGGAGTTGGCTCGTGAACTAGGCGTGCCGCACAAGGTCATAGAACGTGCACCATCGGCCGGCCTATGGCCCGGGCAGACTGACGAAGAGGAGTTGGGAATCACGTACAGGGAGCTCGATCGAGTCCTCACAGCGA
>CAZQXX010000013.1:5255-8155 GCA_964597105.1 uncultured Anaerolineales bacterium | reverse complement strand
GACGAAGAGGAGTTGGGAATCACGTACAGGGAGCTCGATCGAGTCCTCACAGCGATCGCGTGCGCCGATACCAGCGACATCGCTCCCGCCACGCTGGAGAGAGTAGAGCACATGATCGCAAACTCTGCCCACAAGCGAGCGATGCCCCCCATCTTCAAACGCTCTTCAGGTTGATCAATCAACGATGGCGACCTGGTTTTCGCGTCGCGTCCTCGACCTCGTCAGCGGCCTCGCCGACCTTTACTACCGTCGCAAGTATGGAGCGATGGCCCGGCGGCTTGGCCGACCAGACGTTCCCCTTGATGACCGCCGAGGATTCATCCTTATCCAGATAGACGGGCTGTCTTACGACCACCTGGTACAGGCTGTCGCCGCTGGGCATATGCCCTATGTCAGCCGGCTGCTCGCCGAGCGTCGTCTCAGCGTCGCCCCATGGCGCTGCGGTCTACCGAGCTCCACCCCGGCGGTTCAAGCCGGTATGATGTTTGGCAACCGCTTCGATATTCCCGGCTTCCGCTGGTATGAGAAAGACCGCGGCGTGATGATGACGCCCCAGCGTCTCGATCATGTCAACGCCATGTCCGATCGCATCCATCGAGGACAGCGGGGGATCCTGAGCGGGGGATCCTGCTACGTAAGTATGTTCGATGGGGACGCCGATCTGGCCCTCTTCACACTAAGCACAGTCCGACGTCAGCGTTTCTTTGAGAGCGTGCGAGGACTCGGGCTGCTCGTCCTTTTCCTGCTGAGCCCGTTCCGGGTGATACGCGTCCTCGGTCTGGCAGCTCTCAACTACGTGATCGGACTATCCCGCCGTCTGATCCGGCTGGTGAAGCCCCTTGCCAAAGCCCGTAGAGAGCCAAGCGCTCTGAATCCGTTCGATCTCTTCTCGCCCCTGGTATACGCCGTAAGTGACGCGCTCTTCACAGAGGTACAGACGTTCGCCGTGATGTTGGACATCTATCGCTGCGTGCCAGCCATCTACGCCAACTACAACAGCTACGACGAAATGGCCCACGAGATGGGACCCGACAGTCCAGCGGCCTTTCGCGTTCTTCACGGGGTGGACAGCCGCATCCATCAGATCGACCGTATGAGATCCCACTACCGCCAGCGGGAGTACGACCTGTACCTCATATCCGATCACGGTAACACGCCAGCGATCCCTTTCAGCTGGAAGGACGGCCACACGCTAGGGCAATATATCCTTCAACACGTCGGCGAAGAGATCTCGGTCCACGAGCGGCTGGAGTCGCATTATCACCCTGTGAAGAGAGCGCGCTATCTGCACGAGGAGCTGCGGGCGCTGGAGGAGACCGCCTCGCCCCGCCTCCGAGAGATTGTGTCCTCTGCCCGGCGCTACGTGAAACAGCACACAGAGAAGGTCGAGAAACTGGACTATGACCTTGAGCGGCAGAAGGACATCATTGTATCCGCGTCAGGCCCCCTGGCGCACATCTACTTCAACGTCAGTCCGCGTCAGCTCGACTTGATCGAGGTCATGCTCCTCTATCCTGACCTGCTGGATCAGCTGCTGACGGAAGCGAGCGTCGGGACCTTGGTTGGGCGAGCGGGGGAGAGCACCGTCGTTTTGGGACAGCGGGGAGGCACCCTCCAGATTAACGACACTCAAGAGGTGATAGAGGAACCGCATCCCCTGGCATCCTTTGGAGATGCGCCGTACGTCGCCGAGCAACTTCATCGCCTGGCCCATTTCCCTCACGCGGGTGACCTGATCGTGCTGGGAGAGCTTCGGGACGATGGCAGGGTCATCACGTTTGAACAGCAGGTCGCGGCCCACGGGGGGATCGGTGGCGCCCAGGGGCGTCCCTTCATCGCCTGGCCACCGGACTGTCAACTGGCACCAGACGCGTTGAATGATGCAGAGGATCTCTACCCCTACTTCATCCGTCACTACCACTCACATACCAGTGATAAAGAAAGGATACCCACCGATTAGTTGGCTTGCACTGGGTGATGGCGCTAGATGGGCATCGTTGCCGATACCTTCTCAGCTCGTTCCTCTTGACCAGGACCCTGCTCAGCCCCTCCACCAACTCCTGAGCACCCCACCACATCCCAGCGGCCCATCGGGTCACGAGGGACAGATCGTCTGGCTCACACCCCCAGGCTGGCGCCCAGAGCCTTGCGTGAGCTCAAAGCAGCCACAGTTGCTGACCCCCCTCCCATGAACCGATGTTTCATTCGTCGCCCGGCAACGTCACTTCCACGCACTGATGAGGGACCCGTCTTCTCTTACAGCACCGATGGACTTCAAGTCGAAATGCTCCACCGGGGTTGCCAAACGCCTCGTGCGCTGGCACATTGGGCCCTTCTATGCCATAATAGTTGTCGCCAGCAGCCAAGGGATCAGGGTTGCGGCATCAAACGGCAGTAGAACGTCTTGAACAAACCGAGGACGAGTCTTATGACCGACAAGAACACCACTGAGGACGGGAATCGCTCTGGGCGGGAACGTCGACTGCCCCGCGGTCGCGTGACCGTCTTCCCCAACTGGTGCAAGGGCTGCAATCTGTGCGTCGAATTCTGTCCTATGGACGTCCTCGAACAGGGGGACGACGGGCGGGTCATTGTGGCCCATCCAGAGAAGTGCACCGCGTGCCGCTGGTGCGAGCGCCACTGTCCGGACTTTGCCATCTTCGTGTCGGATAAAGAAACAAGAGAGGAGACGGAATGACCGCAAGGCTCATGCAGGGCGACGAGGCCTGTGCTGAGGGCGCTATCGCGGCCGGATGCCGCTTCTTCGCCGGGTACCCCATCACCCCCGCTACCGAGATTGCCGAGACCCTATCACGGCGACTGCCGCAGGTCGGAGGAAAGTTCATCCAGATGGAGGATGAGATCGCGTCCATCGCCGCTATCATCGGCGCATCCGTCGG
>CAZQXX010000013.1:0-5155 GCA_964597105.1 uncultured Anaerolineales bacterium | reverse complement strand
CTGATGGACGAGTTGGTGGGGCATATGCGCGAACGCATTGAGCTTCCTGACCCAGAAACGTTGCAGTTGGAACAGCGCACCGACACCAGAGTGCCACCCGAATGGTACAAGCCGTTCGAGAACTTCCCTGAGGGCACGAATATGAACGTGCCGCCCTTTGTCCCTTTTGGGGAGGGGTACCGTTATCACATCACTGGGCTCCATCACGATGAGCTCGGCTATCCCACCAACCGCTTGGACGAGGTTGACCTGTGGCTGGAGCGTATCTTCCGCAAGATCGACCGCGGCCTCTCCGATATTCTACTCTATGAAGCGGACGGAATCGAGGATGCTGACACCCTGGTCATCGCCTACGGTGGGACATCGCGTTCCGCGCGTCATGCGACAAAGGCAGCGAGGAATCGGGGACGTCGCGTCGGGTTCCTCCGCCTCAAGACCATCTGGCCCTTCCCGGAAGAGATCGTCGAGCAGGCTGCCTCTCGCCTCCATCACGTCGTCGTGGCCGAGCTCAATCGAGGCCAATTGGCACTGGAGGTGGAACGCGTGGTGGGCCGTCACAAGGTACGGCGCGTCAATCGGCTTGACGGTGAGATGATGCGGCCAGCGGAGATTATCGCAGCCATTGAAGACCTGGAAGGAGCGATATGAAACAGCAAAGCGAGTCACGCATTCATCAGCGTTACTTGCGCCACAGCAAGAAGTTCCCCAACGTCTGGTGCGCTGGCTGCGGCATCGGCATCGTCCTGGGAGCGATCATTCGGGCGGTGGACGGGCTTGAGCTTGACAAGAACGACGTAGCGATGATCTCCGGCATCGGTTGCACGGGCCGGATGCCGGTCTATGTCGACTTCAACACCATGCATACCACACACGGGCGAGCCCTGGCCTTCGCTACCGGCCTGAAGATGGTCAAGCCGGAGATGAAGGTCCTGGTAGTGATGGGCGACGGCGACGCCCTCGCCATTGGGGGTAATCACTTCATCCATGCCGCGCGACGCAACATCGGGTTGACGGCCATCGTGGTGAACAACTCGGCCTACGGCATGACAGGCGGACAGCACTCACCGACGACCCCGCGAGGGATCAAGACGGCCACCACGCCCTACGGGCATATCGAACAGCAGTTTCCCATCGCCGAGCTGGCAGCGACTGCTGGCGCGTCTTTTGTGGCGCGAAGCACCGTCTACCACGTTCGGGAGTTGGAGAAGTACCTTACACAGGCGATTGAGAAAGAAGGCTTCGCTTTGGTCGAGGCCCTCAGCTACTGTCATACCACGCTGGGCCGCATCAATCGGTGGGGCACCGCGTCCGATATGATGCGGCAGCTCAAAGAACAGAGCGTGACTCTGGCGCAGGCTGAGAAGATGAGCGCTGATGAAAGACAGGCTAAGATCGTACGCGGCGTCTTCGCAGATCGCGATATCCCTGAATATACGCGACTCTACGACCAAGTCATCGATAAAGCGCGACAGGAGACAACTTGATGGGCGAGCGGTATGAAGTACGGCTAGCCGGTACGGGCGGTCAAGGTGCCATCCTCGCGGGCATCATTCTAGCCGAGGCAGCCATCCGTGAGGGCAAGAACGTAGTGCAGACCCAGTCCTACGGTCCAGAGGCCCGAGGTGGCGCCAGTCGATCCGAGGTCGTGATCTCTGAACAAGAAATCGACTATCCCAAGGTACTTGAACCCGACATCACCCTCTGTATGAGCCAGGAGGCATGTGATCGCTACGGCAACCAGACCCGCGAAGGGGGCCTGCTCATCCTTGATGCCGATCACGTCAACCGAGCGCCGACGACGAGAGCTGTCCGCGTTCGACTCACCTCACTGGCACGGGAGGAGACTGGTCGCGGAATCACAGCGAACGTGATCGCCCTCGGCCTGCTAACCGGTCTCACGGGCATTGTATCCCGAGAGTCACTGGAGCACGCCGTGAGAGCGCATGCGCCGCGGGGGACGGAAGATCTCAATCTGCGAGCCCTGGCGGCGGGCTATCAGGAAGCACAACAGATCAAGACCTAGCATCACCTGGTACCATCGTACCATTGAAGATCCTGCCCTGCCTGTAGTATAATCTCCACGAAGCACTTCGATGGCCGCTCTCGGTCGGCGCGGCCAACACCCTCCGTGAGCACCAAAGGAGCCATTCGTGGAACGCGTGCGTCGCCTCTTGATCATCACAGCCCTGAGCGCGGCAGCCATCGCGCTGCTGCTGGCCGCCATGGCCCCCGCTGGACTAGCCAGCTCCGTACCGTAGCCCCCTCAGGAGGAGATTCCTGCTAGGAGACAAGCGTCTCGTAGAGCATCTGCTGGCGCCGAATCGCCTCCTGATACCGGGCATATCCTCGATCGTCGGGTACAACCGACTCGCCGAAAAAGGCCGGTGCATCAGCGACGTTTCCAAGGTCCCCCAGCGCCTCCAGCCCCAGCAGAGCTGAACCCCGCGCTGAGGCCTCCTCAACGTGGGAGATCAGCACAGGGCGCCCCAGAACGTCGGCCACGATACGAAGCCAGACCTGCGAGCTCGACAGGGCTCCGCCACTTGCCACAACCTGGAAATCGGGCGGCAGCAGAGGTCCCAGTCGGTCCAGGATCAAAGCAAGACGGTAAGCTACCGACTCCATACCGGCCCGGACGATAGCGAGCGGCGGCGTCGCCAGCGACAGCCCGTGGATCGTACCCGCCGCCTCCCCCGCCCAACCCGGGCTGCGCTCCCCGGCCAGGAAGGGCAATACAGTCAATCCATGATCGTCGGGCTCCATGTTCTTCAGGGCCGCCTCCAGCTCGGGTCTCTGCGGCAACTGGAGCGTCTTCTCCATCCAGGCAAATGTGCTGCCGCCCTCACTCAACGCGCCTCCCGGCAACGAACGCTGCCCGTCCACCCGGTAGCACCATAGGCCGTCGGGCACGCGCTTCACCTCGCTATCGGTCACCAACCGTACGGCGCTTGTGGTTCCCATCGTCAGCGCGATCCTGTCAGGCCCCACGCAGCCGCTGCCCAGGTTGGCAGCAGCACCGTCGCCCACTGGCGGGAACCAGGGCACGTCTCGCAGGGCAGGCCAGCGTTCCGCAAACCGATCCCGGAGCCCGCGGCGGGGCGCGTCCACATCCGTTAGCGGCGAGAGCTGTCCCTCACTGACTGGCAAAGCCGCCAGAAGAGGCGCGTCCCATGCCAGTTTTCGCCGATCCAGCAATCCGGTCCAGGAGGCGACCGAGTAGCTCACCACGATCCCCCGGTCGCTCGGGCTGCTATCCATCGGAAAGAGCATGCTCTCCATATACTCGCCCAGCGAGAGCCATCGGACAACGCGGCTGAAGAGCTGTGGGCGCGCGTCAGCTAGCCAACGGAATTGGGCCGGCAGATAGCTGGTGTGAAAGAGACAGCCGGTGCGCTGGTGCACAGCCTCTTCGTCAAGCTGCCGCCGCAACTTGTCCACCGCATCCCTCGAGCGGGTATCCGCATACGTGATCAGCGGGGTCACAGCGCGACCTCGCTGGTTCACACCGACGACGTTGCTGACGAAGGTGCAGACGGCCACGCCCGCGATCGTCTCCTTCACCGCATCAGCGCGATCCAGTAACTCATCAATGCAGCTCCACACCCGTTTGAGGAGCACGTCGGGGTCGACCACGGCGGCACCTTCCACGGTAGTGTGTAGCTCCACGGATCGACGGGCAACCAACCCCCGTACGGCGTGCCCCAGCCGGTCAAACAGCAGCGCGCGCACGGAGGACGTGCCGATGTCGAGAGCCAGAATCACAGGTGGCGCCACATGCTCAGGCGATACAATCGCCTCATCCATACCATCCTCCTCGAATATCTCGCACGCATCGTAACCTCGTCCACTGACTCCCCGTCCACCCGTAGTCTTGGACCATCTGACGCCTCAACGTAGTCGCTAGCGGAGACAACAAATACGGAAACAGGAGGCTCGACCCACCATCCAGACCCGCGTGGATCTGGGTTAACGGGCAGCCTCCTGTCTTCTTACCAAAAGCGGCTCTGTGCGGCCTTCCTACGCACCAGACCCTTGATCCAACTCCCCTTGGATAAACGCCTCCGTCTTCCTCCGCGCCTCGTCATCCGTGAACTGAACCGGAGGTGACTTCATAAAATACGACGAAGGCTCAATGATCGCCCCGCTCAACCCACGATCCAGGGCCAGTTTGCAGCACCGCACCGCGTCGATGACCACGCCCGCCGAGTTGGGGCTGTCCCACACCTCGAGCTTCAACTCCACATTGAGGGGCACCTCTCCGAACGTCGTTCCCTCCAGCCGGATGTGCGCCATCTTCCGATCTGTGAGCCACGGCACGTAATCAGAGGGACTGATGTGGATATCCCCCTCCTCCAACGCGTAGTCGAGCTGACTGGCGACGGAGTTTGTCTTCGAGATCTTCTTCGAGGTCAATCTGTCTGGCTCCAGCATGTTGTAGAAATCCATGTTCCCACCGAAATTCAGCTGATAGGTCCGATCGAGTCGCACCCCCCGATCCCTGAACAGCCGGGTCAGAATACGATGGACGATGGTAGCACCCACCTGGCTCTTGATGTCATCTCCGATGACGGGCAAGTCTCGCTCCTTGAAACGGCCCTGCCAGTACTCCTCGCGGGCGATGAAGACCGGCACGCAGTTCACGAACCCACAGCCGGCGTCCAGTATCTGCTCGACGTACCACTTCGTGGCCATCTCACTGCCCACCGGCAAGAAACTCACCACCACGTCGGTGTTCGTCTCCTTCAGGATCCGCACGATATCGTCTGTGGGCCCGGGCGCCTTGGTGATGACCTTACGCAGATACTTGCCCAGGCCATCGTGCGTCATGCCTCGATACACCGGCACGTCGAGCCGGGGGACGTCGGCGAACTTGATCGTGTTGTTGGGCTCCTGCCAGATAGCCTCCGACAGGTCAAGCCCCACCTTGTCTCGATCAATATCGAAGGCCGCGGTGAACTCGATATCGCGCACGTGATAGCCACCCAGGTTTACGTGCATCAACCCGGGAACGAAGGCATCGTCGGGAGCATCGCTGTAGAAGTGAACACCTTGCACCAGCGCGGAAGCGCAGTTCCCAACGCCGACGATAGCCACACGGACTTTTTCCTGCTTCGCCATTGCTTTGATACCTCCTATGCAGACCTTGAAGCAAAAG
>CAZQXX010000012.1:25761-28847 GCA_964597105.1 uncultured Anaerolineales bacterium | reverse complement strand
CGATACGACCTACGAGCACTTCGGACTCATCGAAATACAGAAGACGTTCTACAAGCCCCCGATGGTGCGGACGGCGCGACGGTGGCGGGAGGAAGAGGCTCCCTCGGATTTCACCTTTACCCTCAAGGCCTAGCAGTTGATCACCCACGATCCTTCCAGTCCCACCTACCGCAAAGCGGATCTCGACATTCCTGATGAGAGGAAGGATCGCTACGGGACCTTCCAGCCGACGGATGAAGTATTTGAGGCCTGGGACCGCACCTGGGAGATAGCCAGGACGCTGGCGGCACCGATGGTGCTCTTTCAGTGTCCGGCGAGCTTCCAGCCCACAGACGAGCACAAGGAGAATATGCGGGCCTTCTTCGGCGAGATCGAGCGGGACGACGTGACGTTCGCCTGGGAGCCGCGAGGGGAGTGGGGTGACGCCGAGGTTGGTGAGCTATGTGAGGAGCTGGACCTGGTTCACTGCGTCGACCCGTACGATGGCCTTCCGGTCACCGAGGGCTTGGCCTACTTCCGCTTGCACGGCATCGACGGTTACACCTACAACTACACAGACGATGATCTCGACCGGTTGCTCACCTGGTGCGAGCCTTTCGACGAGGTGTACGTCCTGTTCAATAACGTCTCGATGTGGAACGATGCCCTGCGCTTTCAAGGAGCGGTCAGCGGGTAAATGGGACAGGGAGTGGTCAGTCGGGTCGTCAGTCAACGCGTCTGTCAGCAGCCTACTTGATACGCAGAGGCGCGATGCCCCCGGCCTCGAAGCCGCAGGCCTCGTAGAACTCCCGGGCCGCGCGATCGCCCCGCGACGTGTCAACGAGAAGATGGGTCGCCCCGCGGCGGCTGGCGCGCTGGATCGCTGCCTCTACGAGCGCGGCGCCCAGCCCCTGGCGGCGATACGCCGGATCCACGGCCTGATCGTCGATCAGTGCCCGCAGGCCGGACAGGGCCGGTATGAACGCCAGGACCAGGAAGGCCACCACGTGGCCATCGACCTCTGCGATGAGCACGTCAACTGCCAGGCTCTCGCGAAACCGCTGGGCAGCAGCCTGTCTCTCGAGCTCTGTCATATCCTCATTGGCCGGGATCAGCGGCAGAAGATTGAGCACGCTGGACTCATCCTCGGGTCGGGCCTCGCGGATAACGGTTCCGGGCACGGCAGCCCGGAACTCGGGTGAGCGGCTCTTCTTCCACCGCTTCAACACCTCACGATGGGTCCGGAAAGCGAGCTTGTCCGGGAGTTCGTCGGGTGGGAAAGCTCTCACGTCCTGGGCGTCGTCGCCAGCTCGGAGCTCTCCGCTCACAGGCTTGGCCCGGAAAAAGATGATGATGCCGCTCTGGACGGGGCCCTCGGGGAATGAGTAGACTCCAAACAGCTCCAGAAGCTCGACCTCAAGGCCGGTCTCCTCCTTGCACTCGCGCACTGCTGCTTCCTCGACGCTCTCATCGGCCTCTATATAGCCAGCCGGCAGGGCCCACCAGCCCTTGAAGGGCGTCTGCCCCCGCTGCACAAGCAGGATCTTCCCCTCCAGCTCGACCAATATGCCGACGCCAGGCACGGGATTGCGGTAGAGGACGAAGCCGCACGCGGGACAGACTTCGCGGGGGCGGCCGGCAACCTCGCTCGTCTCCATCTCCGTGCCGCATCGGGGGCAGTACGTCATCGGCTGGTCACTCATCGTCCCGATCCATCCTGCGCAAGGTGCTGGATACCCTCAACTGGTCCCGGGCGCAGACACCTGGTGAACGCGCCTGGTCTACCCGGGCAGCAGTATGGGCCGCAGCTCCGGTACGTGGCCATCGATCAGGCGAGGCGTGATCGCATTGGCCTGGATGAGGTTTCCATAGACCTCGGCGCTAGGCCTTGGCGTGCGCTCTTGAGTTCGAGGATTGAGTTCAATCAGCCCGAAGCGGAGAGACCAGCCCTCACTCCATTCGAAGTTGTCCACCAGCGTCCAATGGTAATACCCTATGACGGGGTAGCAGCGCTGAATTGCGTGCCACAGTTGATGCAAATGGGTCAGGAGATAGCGCGGGCGCTGATCGTCGTCAGCGTCTGGAATCCCATTCTCGGTCACGTAGATGGGTAGATCGAGCCGCGCGAGCCTTTTTAAGCAGCGGAGCATCCCCTCCGGATAGAACTCGCCATAGCCACCATCGAGGAGCTCGGCGCCTTCAGCGTGGAAGCGACGGCTGAATCCTTCGTCAGAGCAGGTACGGTCGAAGGCTACCATTTCGCGGGTGTAGTAGTTGAGGCCGATCCAGTCGAGGGTCTGTCGCAACTTCAACGCCAGCCCGAAGCCCAGCGGCAGCGACCAGAGTCCCCGCTTCAGGGTCAGGAGAATCGAACGGTTGTAGGTCCTGTCCAGGACGCGGGTTACCAGCCGGTCCAGCGGCGACTTGGGCCGCGCTGGGTCGAAGATCCGCATATTGTGAGCGAAGCCGACCCGGGCATCGGGCTGGACGTCGTGGATCATCCGATAGGCTGCGGCGTGTCCCAGGAGCAGGTTCCGGATGACGCGCATGGCGACCCTGAAGTCGGACGTGCCAGGCGGCCACTCGCCCGCGACGTAGCTCTGGTAGGCGTAGACGTTGGGCTCATTGATGGTGCACCAGAGGTCACAGTGCGGAGCGAGCGCTTTGGCGACCCTCCCCACGAAGCGAGCAAACAGGTCGATGGCCTCCTGGTTCTTCCACCCTCCCTGGTCCGCTAGCCAGCGGGGATTGGTGAAGTGGTGGAGCGTGATCATGGGTTCAATGCCGCGGCCCTGCAGGCCCCGGACCATTTCGACGTAGCGGCTGAGCGCGGCCTCATCGAAGGTGCCGCGGTGGGGCTCGACGCGGGACCACTCGATTGAAAGGCGAAGCGCGTTGACGCCCAATGCAGCAGCGCGATCGAAATCAGCCTCGGCGTTCTCCCACCAGTTACAGGCCAGCCCCGAAACTGCTCCCTGATTGATGTGACCCTCGCCGCGCTCCCAGGTCCACCAGTCGTTGTTATCGTTGTTGCCTTCGACTTGATGTGCAGCGGTGGCGACTCCCCATCGGAAGCCTGTCGGGAAATGGAACGTTGCTTCTGGCAT
>CAZQXX010000012.1:11879-25661 GCA_964597105.1 uncultured Anaerolineales bacterium | reverse complement strand
TACCGGCGATACGTGGACAAAATCTACAACTACATATGCTATCGCATGGGGAACGATCAGGATGCGGAGGATCTGACGGCGCGGACGTTCTACCGAGCCCTGGAGCATTTTCCAGACTACGAAGACCGTGGTGCGCCCTTCTCCGCCTGGCTGTATCGCATCGCTCACAATCTTGTGGCCAACTGGCATCGCGACCACAGTCGGCGGAAGATGATCTCGGTCGATGACTTGGTTCTGAGAGCGCCAAAGGGAAAGGGACCCGCCTCGAGGACCGAGAAGTCGGATGACGAGGATAAGATGCTTGCAGCGGTGCGCAGGCTGGCGCCCGATCGGCAGCAACTCATCATTCTGAAGCATGTAGAGGGGCTGACCAACGCGGAGATCGGAGAGGTGATGGGACGGACAGAAGGAGCGGTCAAGTCGCTCTATCACCGGACGCTGGTGACCCTGCGGGAGGATCTGGCGGATCAATGGGAGAGGCTGCCGTGAGGGAAAGGAGTGGGAGATGAGGGAAGATAGACTGGCTGAGGCATTGGCGGCCCGAGCCCCGGGGGCGGGTGCCGAAATACTCCCTGAACAGAAAGCTGATCTGACAGAGGAGGAGCGCCGCGAACTGGAGTCACTCGTTCGGTTGGCGAGCCATCTGGAGGCCCGGATGGAGCCGATGCGGCCTTCGCATGCGTTCGTGGAGAGTTTGGGGGAGGAGTTGGTGGAGGCCGCTGAGCGTCGGAGGGCGGAGCAGAAGCGGCGCCATCGAATCACGGTGATCAGCGCAGCAGTGGCCGGGACGGTCGTCTCAATTGCCTCTCTCGTCGGAGGGATTGTGGTGCTGGTCAGGTGGCTGCGCACGAGAACGGAAGCTCGTCAGGCATCAGCAGCGTAGGATATTTGGCGTCTCGCGTGTCGTATTGGGAGAAACCCCGGTTCTCACCGGGGTTTCTCGTTTCGACCCTTTTGGGTACCCGAAGCTCTGTCCGATCGAGGGGCGAGTCGAGTGGCCGGCGCCGCTGGTTGGGGGCGTCGGGCGGCATGTGTGCTTGACTTCTACCCTTGCTTGGGTATCATACCATGCTGGGCTTCTTGAGGGCATTCAGTTACGCGCGACGACGGTGGGCGATAGGGCGTGGTGACACGTTAAAGCACTGCAGCACGGACGTGATTCCAGGGAACGAGCTCAGCTTATGAAGATTCTTGTCACTGGTGGCGCTGGCTTCATTGGTTCTAAGTTGGTTGACGCGCTGATGGAGCAGGGACACGAGGTCACGGTCCTGGACAACCTGCTGATCGGCAAGGTCTCGAACGTGGAGCACCATCTGGAGAATGGCCGTTTCCATTTTGTGAATGGCTCGATCCTTGACGTGGCGACGCTCGAGCGGCTCATTCGTCAGGTCGATTTGATCTATCACCTGGCGGCGGTTGTGGGGGTGAAGTACGTGGTCGAGGACCCGCTGCAGGCGATCGTCACGAACGTCCGTGGCACCGAGAACGTCCTCGAGCTCGCGTTCAAGTACTGGGCGCGCACCGTTATCGCATCCAGCTCCGAAATCTACGGGAAATCCACCGAGGTTCCTCTCGATGAAGAGAGCGACCGTTTGTTGGGGCCGACGACGGTCAATCGTTGGTCCTATTCTGATGCCAAGGCCATTGACGAGTACTTCGCCCTGGCGTACGCTCAGAAGAAGCTGCCGGTGAGCGTCGTGCGGTACTTCAACGTGTACGGCCCCCGGCTGGATCCAAAGGGGTATGGGAGTGTGATCGCCAAGTTCATCGGGCAGGCGCTCCGAGGTGCCCCACTGACGGTCTATGACGATGGCAGACAGACCCGAAGCTTCACGTACGTGGATGATGCCGTAGAGGCGACCATCCGCGCAGCCACCGTCAAGGAGGCCGCCGGCAAAGTCTTCAACATCGGTTCCGACCGCGAGACGAGCATCAACGATCTGGCGCGGATCATCTTGCAGTTGACCGGCTCTAGCTCGGAGATCACCCACATCCCATATTCGTCGGTCTATGGCACTGATTTCGAGGAGACACGGCGGCGGGTGCCTGACGTGGGCCGGGCGAGGGCGGTGTTTGGTTTTGAACCGGAGACATCTCTTGAGGATGGGCTGCGGCACACCATCACCTGGTTCCAGCGTGAGCACACTGAGCAGTGAGCTGACCGTTGAAGGAACGCTCGGGGGCGCAGTGATCCGACGGCCAGCGTGTCTGTCCGCTCGTGTATCAGCTTGAGGAAAGAGGAGTAGATGCATTCGACCCGACTGAGTAAGTTCTGCGATAGTGTCCTGGAGATGGGTTGGCTCCTGGCAGTGGTGGTCACGCCACTCTTCTTTAACGTCTATTCCAGCCGAGTTTTCGAGCCAGATAAGCTCACGACGCTCCGCACAATCGCCCTGGTGATGGCCGCGGTCTGGGTGGTGAAGCTCCTCGAGGAGCGCGCTCACGGACGGGAGGACGTCGGTTTCTCGTGGCAGTCGCCCCTCGTCTACCCCACGCTCTTCACAGTCGCTACCTACTTAATTAGCACAGTCCTCTCCGTCAACCCGTGGACCAGTTTCTCTGGTTCCTATCAGCGTCTGCAGGGCACGTACACGACGCTCAGTTACATCGTCATCTTCCTCGTCATCCTGCAGGGTCTGCGCACCCGGTCGCAGGTTGACCGGTTGCTGACGGTCATCATCCTGAACAGCCTCCCTATCGCCCTATATGGTCTCGTCCAGCGGAATCAGCTCGATCCACTGCCGTGGGGTGGCAACGTCACGCGACGGGTTGCTTCGAATATGGGCAACGCCATCTTCGTGGCTGCCTATATGATCATGGCAGCGCCGCCAACGCTGTCCCGGGTTGTCGATGCCTTCCGGTCTATTCTCACCGATGAGGAGACGGGGACCGCCGATATGCTGCGGGCAGCTGTCTACATCTTCATCTTTCTCGTGCAGTTGATCGCGATATGGTACACAAAGAGCCGCGGTCCGTTGATGGGGCTCATGGCCGGGCTGGGCGTATGGCTGATCCTTGGATTCCTGGCGCTGCGGCGCGTGCTCAGCCGCCAGCTGTGGCGGGGTATCTGGTTTGGGGCGCTGGCGGTGGTTCTCCTGGTGGTGGTGGTCTTCTTCCTCATCAACCCGGGGGGACCGCTTCACGAGTGGGCTCTGGACACCCCGATAGAGCGATTGGCTCGGGTGCTGGAGCACACGAGTGGGACCGGCATGGTGCGGAATCTGATCTGGCAGGGCTCGCTCGAGCTGATCCTTCCTCACGAACCGATCTGGTATCCGCCGACGGAGGCGCACCCGGAGGGCCGTCTGGATCCCTTCAACAGCCTGCGACCGATCGTGGGACACGGGCCGGAGTCGATGTACGTTGCCTACAACTCGTTTTACCCGGCGCTGTTGGGCCAGTACGAGTCGCGCACGGCGTCTCCTGATCGCTCGCATAACGAGACGATGGATGCCTGGGTCACGAGAGGATTCCTGGGGTTCGTCGCGTATCTGTGGCTCTTTGGGAGCGTCTTCACCTTTGGCCTGCGCTGGCTGGGCCTCCTGCCTGACGGTAGGCGGCGAAAGCTTCTCTTAGGATTGCTGGGTGGTGGGGCGATTGTCGCCACGGTTGTCGTGGCCCTGACCGTCGGCGTACACTTCTTCGGGCTGGCCATACCGATCGGTATGGTCGGGGGACTCTTCGTCTATCTGGTGATCTGGGGATTCTCAGAATGGGGGAGTCGAGAGGATGTCAGGCTCCATCCCCAGTTTGTCCTGCTGATGGGTCTCCTATCTGCCATGGTGGCGCACTTCGTGGAGATCAACTTCGGCATCGCCATCGCTGCTACGCGTACCACGTTCTGGTGCTACGCCGGTCTGCTCGTCGTGACAGGCGTGGGGCTCGTTCAACACGACGAGGAGGAAGCTCACACCGCGACAGGGCGCAGGAGGAAGCGGCTGCCTGATTGGCTTCGGCCGACGCTCGTCGCGTCCATCATCGGCGGGTTCATCATCGGCACTTTGTCGTTCGATTTCATCACGAATGCGGAGCGTTTGACCCGGCCTTTCGAGATTGTGTGGCGCGCTCTGACTGTCCTGCCAGCCCAGGGGAGTCGGCCGTCGTACGGCGCATTGATGATCTTCGCCTTCGCCTGGGTGATGAGCACGGTGCTGTTTGTGGCCCAGATGGCCAAGCGAGGGCGGTTTGAGGAGCGGCACGATGACTGGGCCGTGGCGACTCTCGTCTACGTGCTGATCTCGCTGGCGCTTGGATTCGGCTTCGCTCTTGTGCTGGCCGGCCGGCATGCTGCGGTGGTGCTTGAGCAACCGCAGACGGTCGAGGGGTTCCTCGATCTCGCGAGCATGGTGGCTGGGACAATGACCCTGTACTATGGGTTCATCCTCGTGACGATGATCGCCGGGGGTCTGGCCCTTTTGATCGGGACCCATGAGAGTTTCAATCCGGCAGGTCATTTGGGCTTGATCGCCTTGCCGGTGCTCCTTCTGCTCGTAGGCGCTGTGGCAGTGGTCACAAATCTCCACCCAATTCAGGCGGACATTATCTACAAGCAGGCGGATCCCTGGGAGCGGCAGGGGCAGTGGCCTGTGGCTATCCAGCATTACATGCGGGCGATCAGTCTCGCTCCTCGAGAGGATTTCTACTACCTATATCTGGGACGTGCTTATCTCGAATACGCCAAGACAGTTGATGATCCATCCGTACAACGCACCGTCCTGGAGAGGACCGAGGAGACCCTGATCGAGGCTCGGGAGATCAACCCGCTCAACACCGATCACAGCGCCAATCTGGCGCGGATGTATCGCACGTGGGCGCAGCTGGCTGGGGACGCGGAGACGCGGCAGGAGATGACGCAGCGGTCGTCGGAGAACTACGCGGTGGCGACGCGTTTGAGCCCTCAGAATGCCATCCTGTGGAACGAGTGGGGTCTGCTCTACCTGGCGTCCGGGCAGTTTGAGGAGGCTCAAGAGAAGATCGCTCATTCATTGGAGCTCGATCCCGATTTCGATCAGACGTGGACGATCCAGGCCGACCTCTATGCCAATCAGGATATGATCACCGACGCGCTTGAGGCTTACACCAGGGCGCTGGAGATCAACCCGCGCCAGGTCGACGTCTGGCTGCGAGTGGGGGAGATGCATCAACGGAAGGAGAATCTCGTGGAGGCCGCTGAAGCTTACGAGCAGGCCCTCGAGTTGAGGCCGAACGACGTGCAAGTGTGGCGAACCCTCGGTTCGGTCTACGGTCAGATTGGTCAGCTTGAAGAGGGGATTCAGGCGTTGAACCGGGCCCTGGAGCTGGCTCCGGAGAGCCAGGACGCCTGGGATACCCACCGCATGCTCGCCATCCTGTACAGCCAGATTGGCGAAGGAGAGCGTGCCATCGATCACGCAGAGGCGGCACTTGAGAGCGCACCGGAGGAAGAACAGACGAGTCTAGAGACGCTCCTGACGCAGCTCCAGTCGGGAGCGGGAGGGGGCGGATGACGGTCTATCTGCTCGTCTTCGCGGGCGCTCTGGTGCTGGCCGTTGGCACCACCCCGATCGCTCGCTTCCTCGCCCCGCGGATGGGGATGATCGATCGTCCTGAAGCAAGGAAGATCCATCAGCATCCGGTTCCTCGGCTGGGGGGTGCGGCCATCCTGGTGACAGTGATTCTTGTGGCCCTGATCCTGGGTGAGCGCTACAACTTCAATCAGTTTGGCAGTATTCTGGTCGGTGCTGCTGGCATCTCGTTCATGGGACTGGTCGACGACCGTTGGGGTCTGCGCCCACTCATCAAGCTGGTTTGCCAGATTGCGGCGGCGCTGTTGCTCTACGTCAGCGACGTCCGGGTCAGCACGTTCAGCCAGCCAGCTCTCAATCTGCTCATAACGGTATTCTGGGTGGTCTACATCACGAATGCCATCAATCTGCTGGACAATATGGACGGTCTGGCCGGCGGTGTGGCGGCCATTGCGGCCGCCCATTTTGCGTTGATGTGCTCTTTCAGCGGTCAATATCTGGTCGGTGCTCTGTCGATTGCACTCCTGGGGGCCTGCCTTGGCTTCTTATTCTACAACCTCAACCCGGCCAGCATCTTCATGGGGGATTCTGGATCGTTGTTTCTCGGTTTCATGCTCGCCGCCACCGGCATCAAGCTGACCTTTCCGGAGAACGTCACGTTTGTGACCTGGATGGTGCCTGTGCTGGTGCTGGGTGTGCCCGTTTTCGACACTGCGCTGGTCGTCGTCTCGCGTCTCCGTCGAGGGCTGAACCCTTTGACGAGCCCGGGGCGAGACCACGCCTCGCATCGGCTTGTGGCAGCCGGGATGAGCCGGCGAGAGGCTGTCCTCACACTTTACATTGCATCGTTTGTCGTGGGTTTGCTCGCGATCTTCGTTACTCGGGCATCGGTGCTTGAGGGGTATATCGGTGGTGGAGCGGCCGCTCTGATAGGGCTGTTCGCTCTGTGGCGGATGGAGCGACCGCCGTTCACCGAACGCGCGCCCGAGGATGAGGCACCGTAAGCTCAAGAGAGACACCCGGTGTCGCCCAGCGGGACGTTCTCGGAGGACGGGGCTCGCCGAACTAAGGAGATGGGTTCTTCGTGCCTGCTCTAGAGGGAAAAATCACCAACCGCACTGCACACGTGGCCGTCATCGGTCTGGGCTACGTTGGTCTGCCCCTGGCTACGGCCTTCGCGAAGGCCGGGTTCCGCGTCACCGGTGTGGAGGTCGATGAGGATAAGGTCCGAGCTATCGCAGCCGGCAAGAGCTACATCCCAGACGTGGATGAGGGCGAGCTTTCACTTCACGTCGAGTCGGGACGCCTGACCGCCACACTGGACTATGACGTGCTCGATGAGGTCGACGCCATCTTCATCTGCGTGCCCACACCGTATGACGCACAGCGCGCGCCCGACCTGTCGTTCATCCGCTCAGCAAGCGAGTCGATAGAGGCCCGGCTGAGACGGGGACAGCTGGTCGTGCTCCAGAGCACGACCTATCCGGGCACGACGGACGAGGTCGTCCTGCCCATCCTGGAGAAGAGCGGGCTTAAGGCTGGTGAGGACTTCTTCCTGGGGTTTTCGCCCGAGCGGATCGATCCAGGCAATAAGCAGTGGACGGCGTACAATACGCCCAAGGTGGTCGGGGGCGTCACACCAGAGAGCACGCGTCTGACCGCTGATTTGCTCAAGAAGATGGGGGCCCTCGTTCATCCCGTCTCCTCGACGCGGGCGGCTGAGATGTGCAAGCTTCTGGAGAACACCTTCCGCGCCGTCAACATCGCCCTGGTGAACGAGCTGGCGTTGCTGGCGGAGCGGATGGAGATCGATCTCTGGGAGGTGATCGGAGCGGCGAAGACGAAGCCTTTCGGCTTCATGCCCTTCTATCCGGGTCCCGGTGTGGGTGGGCACTGTATCCCGGTCGACCCGTACTACCTTCTGTGGAAGGCCCGGGAGTACGATTTCTACACCAAGTTCATCGAGCTGGCCGCCGAGGTCAACGAGGCGATGCCGTATCACGTGGTTGAGCTGGTGACGGCGGCTCTTTCTCAGGGTGGGCTGGCGCTGAAGGATGCTGACATACTGGTGTTAGGCGTGGCGTTTAAGCCGGGCGTGGACGATCCCCGTAACTCACCGGCCAAGCGCGTTATCGAGCTCCTGCTGGGCCGAGGCGCCAGGGTGAGCTACCACGATCCGCACGTGCCCCGTTTCCGGGTCGGGAACGACGTGTTCCATCGCGAGCCCATAACGCTGGAATCCATCCCACTGACGGATGAGGCCCTCTCTGGCGCGGACTGCGTGGTGATCGTGACCGGGCACCAGGGAGTGGATTACGAGCTCGTCGTCGATCAAGCCAGCCACGTGGTCGACACCTGCAATGCCGCGGCCGGTGCCGGTGATGGTGCAGGGAACGTGCTGCGCCTGGGCGCACCGAGTACGGCCTGATTCAAGGCACGATCAATGGCTCGGTTCCGCAGGGTGGGTGCGATGCCGCGGACGGGTCGGGTTATTGACATTTTAGCCTTCTCTGATACAATGATGATGAGTTGCAGGAACGTTCTATCGTCTCTCCCTTGGGTATCCGAGGGAGACACCGGGCTGGAACAGTGAAGCTGCCGTCGGATATAGCTTTCACTGGGTGTTTTGTGCGTTGTTCCCCGTTTTCGACATCTCATACACGGTAGGGAGGTACACATGGCAGAAGAGAACGTCGGTGCCCCAATGGGTGAGGAAGAGGTCACCCAGGAGATCACGCAGGAAGATAAGTTGTGGGGATTGCTTAGCTGGCTTCCCTGGGTAGGTTGGATCCTGGCCATCATTGCGCTGCTGATCGAGCCGCAGAAGGATCGAGCGTTTGTGCGCTACCACGCGATACAATCGCTCGCGGCCAATGTCGTGCTGACAGTCCTGAGCATCGTCCTCGGCGTCACGGTGATCCTGAGCTGTGTGGCCCCCTTCTTGTGGCTGGCCCTGCTCTATCCGGCCATCAAGGCCTATCAGGGCGAGTGGGTCAAGATTCCCGTGGTGACGGACTTCTGCAAGAACCAGGGCTGGATCTAGACTCTCGTCTGAACAGTAGCACAGAAGAGCCCTTCGCCACACCTGGAGAGGGCTCTTCTTTTTTCCTCTATGGCCCTTTCACCTAAACGCTGGCGTGTCGCCTCCAGGGCTCCCGCAAGCTATCTCTCTCAGTTTCCAGATCTCCATCCGCTGCTGGCGCAGGTGCTCTACAAGCGGGATGTCCGGGACGTAGCGGCTGTGACTGACTTCCTGAGGAGCGATGGTGAGGAAGCCAATGCCTTCGCCCTCCCAGGCATGCATACCGCTGTGACCCGCATACGAAAGGCGATGCGGAGAGAAGAACGCATCGCTGTCTATGGGGACTTCGATGCCGACGGAATCACAGCAACAGCCCTGCTGGTTCAGACGCTGCACGCGCTAGGTGCCGACGTCCAACCGTATATTCCAGACCGCGTGGACGAGGGATACGATCTGAACAAAGGGGCGCTGGACGCGCTGGTGGCGGATGGTGTCAGCCTCGTGGTCACGGTAGATTGCGGCAGCCGAGCATCCAAGGAGATTGCTCACGCCGGTGAGCAAGGTCTGGACATCTTGGTCACCGATCACCATTCTATCGGCTCTCCTCTTCCTGATGCTGTGGCGGTGGTCAATCCAAGACGCGCTGGAGACGCCAATGACGGCTCTCACGATGCGCGGCTCGACACCCTCTCCGGGGTCGGCGTTGCCTATCAACTGGCCCGATCCCTCCTCTTGAGTCAGCGTCAGAGCCCGGTGATCCAGCGGGACGTGTCGCTCCAGCCGGAGGAACTGCTCGATCTGGTCGCGCTGGGAACCGTCGCAGACGTCGTACCCCTCCGGGGCGAGAACCGGATTCTGGTGCGGCGCGGGCTGGAACGGCTCAACGGGATGGCGCGTCCGGGGATAAGGGCGCTTTGCGAGGTGGCCAGGCTCCGGCCAGGAAAGGTGGACGCCACCGCCATCGGGTATATCCTGGGGCCGCGGCTCAACGCGGCGGGACGCCTGGCTGATGCGATGATCGCTTTGCGATTGCTCCTGACCGATGACGAGACGGAGGCCAGAGAGCTGGCTGGAGAGCTCGACATTCTGAATCGGCGGAGACAACGGGTTACGGGCGAGGCCTGCGAGGTGGCGCGAAAGCTGGTGCTGGAGGCGGACGGTGATCCGCTCCTGCTCTTCGCCGCCTCCCGCGAGTTCCTTCCCGGCATCGTGGGCCTAGTCGCCGGACGGCTGCTGGACGAATTCTACCGTCCAACTGTCGTCGTGGAGATAGGAGAGGAGGTCAGCAGGGGGTCGTGTCGCTCTATCCCGGAGTTTCACATCACCCGCGCGCTCGACGATTGCGAGGGACTGTTGGAGCGATATGGAGGGCACGCGGCAGCTGCCGGCTTCACAGTGGCGAATGAGAATCTGGATCGTCTGACAGAGCGTCTGCGAGGACTTGCCGTTAAGGAGTTGAGGGATCGAGATCTGACGCCGACGCTGGACATCGATGCGGAGGTCGGTCTGTCGGAGATGTCGTGGGAGCTGCAACAGGCTCTGTCACAGCTGGAGCCCTGCGGTTGCAAAAATCCACAGCCGCTTTTCGCCAGCCGGGGTGTCCCGGTAAGATCCTACCGCGCTGTGGGTCGAGAGGGGAAGCATCTGAAGCTGCGGCTCTCAGACGGGACGCTCACGTGGGACGCCATCGCGTTTCGCCAGGGCGAATGGGCGGGGCGGCTCCCTGACCTGATCGACGTCGCCTACCATTTAGAGGTCAACGAATGGAACGGTCGACGACAACTCCAGCTGAACGTGCAGGACATCCGGCCAGCGACCACTATCGCTGAGGTTGAGGAGGGAGCCGCATGAGGATCCTGGTGACTGGGGCGGCAGGGTTCATCGGCAGCCACGTGGCTGAGGCGCTTCTGGTCAGAGGGGACGAGGTCGTCGGCCTGGACAATTTCAACGACTACTACGATCCGGCCCGCAAGTGGGCGAACGTCGAGGTCGCGCGCTCGCAGCCTGGATACCAGCTGGTTGAGGGGGACGTGCGTGACGAGACGCTCCTGGCTGAGCTGTTTGATCGCGGGAGCTTTGACAAGGTGTGTCACATCGCTGCGATGGCCGGCGTGCGTACCTCGATCCAGCACCCCGAGCTCTATGAGTCGGTTAACGTGGGCGGCACGCTGAGTCTCCTGGAGCAAGCGCGCCAGCACGACGTGACGTCCTTTCTGTTTGCATCGTCTTCCTCCGTCTACGGCGCCGGCAATCCGGTGCCCTTCCGTGAGGACGCGGTGGTGAACCGGCCGATTTCGCCTTATGCTGCGACGAAGGTGGCAAAGGAAGTGCTGGCTTATACGTATCATCATCTTTACGGGCTCAACTGCGTCGGCTTGCGCTTCTTCACCGTCTACGGCCCCCGGGGACGCCCTGATATGGCTCCCTATCTCTTCACCAAATGGATCGCCGAGGGCCATCCACTGAGGCAGTTCGGCGACGGCACGTCGCGCCGTGATTACACGTTCATCACGGATATCGTATCCGGCGTCCTGGCGGCGCTCGATGCCGACCTGGCCTATGAGCTGATCAACCTGGGGCGGGGAGAGACCATCTCCCTCAGTGAGTTCATTCGGCTCATCGAGGGCGTGGTGGGACGGGACGCGACCATCGTCCGGGAGCCACCCAAGCCGGGGGACATGCCGGTCACCCACGCCGACATCACCAAGGCCCGTACGCTCTTGGGTTATGATCCGGTTGTATCCGTGGAGGAGGGCATGGAGCGATTCTGGGCATGGTACCAAAGGGAGATCCTGGCGGCGTCGTGATCAACTCGCGCGTCAGCAAGCTGGTACTGGCTCTTTTGGTGGTCGTTCAGTGTCACGCGACGGTCAGGCCTGCGACCGCTCAGGAGCAGCCACCGGACGTCCGTTTTGGTGCGGTGGAGGCGTTTTGGGATCCTGTGGCCGCAGCCGAGGCCGGCGTGGGCTGGGAGCGCATCCTGTTCTACTGGTCGGAGCTCCAGCCGAATGGCCCGGAGGATTGGAACGGCTACCACGTGCCCGACGATTGGCTGGCCCTCGCTGCTGAGCACGGCCGTGAGGTCGTGGGCCTCATGAAGCATACGCCTGCCTGGGCCACCGACGGCGCGGTGGGCTGTGGGGTCCCCAAGGGGCTCGATCTCCCGGTGGACGACCCGGGGAACCTGTGGGCTACCTTCGTGCGCCGTGTCGTCCAGATCTACGCCGGTCGGATCAACCGCTGGGTGATCTGGAATGAGCCGGATATCGACTTGGAGACTTACGGGAATGAGTGGTGCGGATCGATGGAGTCGTACTACCGCCTGCTCAAGGTTGCCTACCTCGCCGCTCACGAGGTCAATCCGGACGTGCAGATTCATCTGGCCGGGCTGACCTTCTGGCACAACCAGGATTACCTGCGGCGGCTTCTGGCTCACGCGGTTCAGGATCCTTCGGCAGCGGAGCATGGGCACTACTTCGACGTGGCCACGGTCCACATCTATTTCCAGACGGATTCCGTGCCCTACGTCATCAACGAAGCCCGTTCCTCACTGAGGGAGTATGGGGTAGAGAAGCCGATATGGGTCAACGAGACGAACGCCTCTCCCGACAGCGATCCCGAGTGGCCGCTGGTCCGCCCCCGCTGGCGTGTGAGCCTGGAGGAGCAAGCCAGCTTTCTTCTGCAGAGTTTCGCGTTGAGCCTGAGTACGGGGGCCGAGCGAATCGCGGTCTACAAGCTGAAGGACGTGGGACTGCCGCCGGGAGGTGAACCCTTCGGCCTCATTCGGCCCGACGGCTCACGACGCCCGGCCTTTGACGCGTACAAGTTGATCACCCGCCACTACGCCGGGACTCGAACCGCACGCGAGGAGCGTCATGCGCTGTATCGGATCGTCTCTCTCGATCGTGGAGACCGGGTCACCCGCGTCCTCTGGGCCCGCAGAGACAGCGACGTCTCGGTGACTGTCCCGGCTCTGGCACCGGAGGCACGCCTGATCGATCAGACCGGCGCGGAGCAGCGGCTCAGTGCCCAGGACGGGCAGTATACGCTGACGCTGCCGGCCGCGCGCTGCGCTGACGAGTATGCCGGGTGCATCATCGGAGGACCCACGTATCTGCTGGTGGAGGAGGCGAACGGCGCTCCGGATTCAGCAGCCACGGATGTTCCGGCCCCCACCGAGACGCCGGTTGTAGGACCAACGGCGGTCGTCACGTCGACGGTCGCTCCAACGCCAGGACCGCCGTCTCCGACGCCCACAGACGTGCCCACAGAGACCCCCACGCCCAGTCCCACTGCGACGCGGACCAGAACCCCAACCCCAACCGCGACGGAAACTTGGACACCGACGCCGTCATTGACGCCTTCGCCGGTCCCGCCCACTCCCACAGCCACTCCCTCTCCCCTCGTTGCGTTGCCCCTCGGACTGTCGACCCGATCAACACTCATCGCGCTTGTGTCGCTAGTGGCTTCGGCTGTGGTGATCGGCCTGTGGTTCGGTCGTCTGAGGAGCCGATAGGCCACCAAATCCGATTCGCAGCTCCGACCGTACTATCAGGCAGGCTCGCCTGAGCCCCCAGCCAGTCCAATTGCCCTGAACAGCCAGGGTGCGCCCACAGCGACCCACAGACCGATGATGGCGTACCGTAAGAAGCGGGCCGCTATGTGGAGCGACCAGGGCTCCCCGGGAGAGATCGCCTTGAGGCCGAAGCGCAGAGCGAACACGACGGCGATGCCGAGGAAGAAACGCGCCACTCGCTGCCAGGGCAAGCCCCGAGGGTCATAATCGAGGCGTCTCACAAGGAGCGGGACGCCGACTCCGGCTCCAAACATCACCCCGGTCAGGCTGGTTGTGTCCTCGGTCGTGTGGACTAACAGGAGAATGAGAGGAAGACCGATCGCGACCGCCAGTTGAGAGACGAGGCTAATTCTCTTTAGCCACCTCTCTGCAGGGCAGTGAAGGGCCAGGTAGGCACCCAGCAGCAGGGCCCCGACCAGCCAGCCCGCCAGCACGTCCGTGGGGAAGTGGACGCCGAGGTAGATGCGCGAGAGGCCGATGAGAAGGGCCAGAAGGGGCGCGAGAGCCCACATCCAGGCCGTCTTCACCGCATGGGCGATGGCGCCCCAGATGACGACCGAGAGCTGAGCGTGGCCGCTGGGGAGCCCGTACCCGGGGGCATCGTACAGCTTGACCGAAGGATCGAGCTCAAACGGGCGGGGCAGGGCGAGGAGATCCTTGAGGCCGACGTTGACGTAGGT
>CAZQXX010000012.1:0-11779 GCA_964597105.1 uncultured Anaerolineales bacterium | reverse complement strand
GCTCAAACGGGCGGGGCAGGGCGAGGAGATCCTTGAGGCCGACGTTGACGTAGGTTGAGAGGAGCAAGACGGCGGCGATCCGCGCCCCAACGGCGACGTCGACACACCACAGGAGCAGCGGCAGGAGTAGGAAGTAGAAGTCCTCGCTGCCCAGGGAGGTGATTGCCAGGAAGAAGGCGTTCAGAGCCGGGCTCTGAATCTGTTGGATGGTCCGAATGAGCTCGAGGCCGTACTGATGGATGGGTTCCATGGGTCAACTCCGTTTTGGCCGAGGACCCGCTGTTGCACCGTTCTGCGACGGACTCCGACGGGAGTTTATAGACTAAGGCTGATTGCGGTGATCATCTCCCGCAATGGTGCGCAGCACTCTCCGCGGGTCTGCCTCTACGAATAGATGTCGAGCACGTCCCGCAGCATGGTCGCCGCCGAAGGGATGGGACTCGGCTCGTCGATGATGGCCGTGATGGTGCCATAGATGTCGGTCTCGTACGTGATCCCCATCTGCTTTCGGCCCAGACGCCCCAGCGGGTGATCGGCGGAGAGGGGCTTCGGGGCTACGGAGAGGGTGTAGCCTCCGTCCGTATCTTGCCTCGCCTCTGCCAGCAGCCGGTAACGCTCGCCCCGATCCCGGGCTTCGCGAAGGCGATCGGGCTCCAGGCCCGTGATCCCTGTCCGATCCACGTCGTCCAGACTGGCCGAGACCTCCAGCACCGCGTTGGCGAGAATGACCAATTTGGCCGCGGCGTCCCATCCCTTCAGATCCCAGGATCCGTCGCCCTCCAGCACGCCTTCTTCACGTGCTCGCTCCCTCGCCTCGTCCCAGGTCAGGCCATCGGACAACATGTCGATCACGTAGCCGGTGCACAGGTTGGGCACCGCGACCAACTGCCGAATGACGGCGCCGCACAGGGTGCGCTGACCGATGTAGAGGGCGGGCAGCCCCCCGGCGACCGTGCCGTCGAAGCGGAGTTGAGCGCCGTGAGAGGCGGCCAGCTCGTGCAGCTCGGAGTAGGCAACGACAAGGGGGCCCTTGTTTGGGGTGACCACGTGCATCCCCCGGCGGAGGGCTGTGCGGATGGAGGAGAGGCCCGGCTCCGCGCCCTGATCGAGATTGACCGGAGACGCCTCCAGCAGGACATCGGCCCGGGCGGTGGCGACCAGGTCCGTGGCCAGCCAGGCCTTCCGGCCCGTGTCAGGATAGTCGGCGATGGATGCCCCGGAGGACTTCAACGCGACGACCTTCGCCAGGTTGAGACCGTTTTCGGGGTCGTAGGCGGCGCCCCGGCTGTCGGCAGCGCCAATCAAGGTCAGATCGAGCCCATACCGCTGGCGCAGGTGATCTCGCTTGTCGTCGAGGATACTGCAGAAGCGACGTCCCAGGTTGCCCAGGCCGACCAGGACGAGTCGAACATCTTGCATAGGATGCCTCCTGAAGCGGGTGTCGTGTCGAAAACGTGTAGAGATCGCAGCTCAGTCGAGGTGGAGCACGAAGCTCCAGCCCTCCCCCTCGGCATTCGCGCCGTCCTCCAGGGGGAAGCTCAGGTTAAGCGAGTGTTCCCCTGACCAGGGATACTGCCAGTTCTGGCCGCCCACGGAGACCTCCACCATCTGCTCCCCGCTCATGGTGATCGTCAGGTCGAGCATCGGGGTCCCGTCCTCCTCCGTGCAGACCCCGTTGACGGTCCCGTCCATCTCGAGAGAGACGCTGTACGTCCCCCACTCCTGTTGTAGCACATCCTCGTATGAGAGCGAGCCCTGACCTTCGACCGTGTAGGGCGGTTCGTCCGACGTGATTGCGAACGGGATAGAGCCCACGGCCACGGGCTCCAGGCCGACCACCTCGGCTGGACCTACCATTATCTGCGTCTCCAGCTCTCCGCTCAAGCCGGCGCAGGGGTTCGCGCTGGCCTCGGGTGTCGGTGTGGCCGTGGGTGCAGACGTGGGCGTCGGGTCCGGGTCGCGCGAGCCTATGACAGCGGTGGGCGTCGCCGAGGGAGGGATCTCCGTCGCGGCGGCTGGCGTGGGGGTCGGTGTCGGTGTGGCTGTCTCCTCCGGTGAGGAAGGCGGCGTGCAGGCGCCCGTGAAGAGCACCAGACCGACGATCAGCAGTAGAGGCCAGAGTTGAGGGCGCATTGTTCTGATATCCTTTCAATGGGACGATGATGGTAACGGTCTGACGTGTCCCCTGGTATCTCAGCACAGGGTTCCTGGCGAGTCACCCTTCTAGCGCTACGGATGTGGTGGTACCGGCATGGGTGAGTCTTCCGTTCGGAGAACTGTAGCACGTTTTGAGGCGTTGTCCAGGATATTTCGCCGCAGCCGACGGGGGCGGGTTCGATGCGCCGGGACAGCTCGTACAACTCTATCCGTCTACTCCTGCAGGGGCGCGCCACAGTGACGGCAGAACTGGTCGTCCTCACTGACGGGCCTGCCGCACTGGGGGCAGTAGGCGGCTTCGTCGTAGTCTTCCTCTTCGTCGACATCAACCTCGTAGAGGGGGAGTCCCTCCTCGCTGAAGGCATTGTAGAACGCCATCGCGGCTCCCACCAGGCCGATGACGACCCAGATGATGATGAACGGACCGAATGCGCCCCCGGGGATCCCCCCGAAGCTCGTCATCATCACCAGCCCGACGACCATCACCAGCAGCATCATAATCCCGACGAACAGAGATCGCGTTCTTCCTGAGCGAATTTTCATCGTCTATCCTTTCCACGGTGGTGCGAACGTATCCGACGAGAAAACGGTCCCGGCGTCCGTGCGGGACGTGGAAGTCGGTCGAGAGGATTATAACGCAGACTTGCGATGGTGTAAACGGCTCGCATCCGAGAAAGGCACGCGATCCTCCCTGACCCGGCGACCATGGTGCTTCTATCCGCTGAGGAAGCCCCTGATCCGCTCGATGGTGAGAGGGGCCGAGCCCTCATAGTGGTTGTTGACGTTGAGGATGACGTCACTGTCATGGGACAAGAGCTCCTCGACCATCTCGACAATCCCGATCAACTCCTCGTCCCTGGGCGCGACGATGCGATTCCAGCGCTTGCCCGTTTGCTTCTCGATGCCTTTTCGATCGGGGCCGAGGAGCCGGATGACGACGCTCTCGTGTCGATGGATCAGCGCAGGCCACTTCTGATAGACCTCGACCACGGACGGCATCCAGTAGCCCTGGAGGAGCACGGGGCTCATTTCGGTCCGGGCCAGGAACTCGAAGAAGTCCCGGTTGAGGTAGTTGCCGTTTCGGATCTCGACCCCATACCGGTAGCCGGAGGGCAGCTGGGCGATGAAGGCCTCGAGATGCTCGTGGAAGCGACTCTGGGAGGGCATCTTCTGCTTGTTCAGATACTCGAACTGGAACATCACCGGCCCGAGGGTATCACCGAGGGGGTCCAGTCGCGAGAGGAAGCCGCGAAACAGGGAGGGCGAGAGGAAGTAAGGGTTCTCCACGAGGGGGTCAGCCTTCGCCTTCTTGTAGAAATGGGTCAGGGTGACGCTGTTGGGAGCCTTCACCGTGAACAGGAAATCATCGGGGACGGCGCGGCGGTAAGCTTCCACGTCGGCCGGCTGGGGCAGCCCGACGCTGTCCTCGCCGAACAGGGACCAGAACCAGCGATCGATCTCCACGGTGTCGTACCGCTCGGCGTACTCCTCGAGGTAGTTGATGCCCTTCGGGGCGGAGTAGACGAGCCCGTGCCACGATGGGAATCTCCAGCTGCAGGTGCCGATTCTAAGTTTGGCCATGGTCATCCTTACTGTTTCTGAGTCGTCCCGCTCATTGGCGGAACGTGTTCATCGTTCCGGGAAGGACCTTTGTTTTGGAGAACGCTTTTTTCTAGGGAACAAAGGTCACCATTATCCGGCGCCAGTCGAGAGCCGGGCCGGCGCAGACGAGGAGAGGCGACGTCAGGCGGTAGGGCAGGGCGCCGGCGCTGCGGATGGCGTTGTATTGTGTTGAGGGTTGGGGCTTGACTCATAGTGTCTCCCTCGTGGTCGGTCGATGCGTCTCTCCTGCCGGGCCGGCTGGGTTGGATGGTGACCAGTATATCACAGTACGGCTCGGCTGTCAATAGGGTATATTTGCGATACCATTTGGGAAATGGTGGCGAAGTTTGGGATATCTGGCGGTGGAAGGGTTTGGATCACGAAAGGCACGAAAGGACGCGAAAAGCGCGAAAGGGTTGGAGCCGGTTAGGGAGGTTCCGTGGTTTCGCGGCTTTTCGAGAGATCGCGATCCGAAGGTTTGTCTTCTCGGGCTTTGAACGGAGGGGTTTCTGTTCTCCTTATCCTATTCCTGGGGTTTCTGGCGGTGTGTGTACGAAGCGGCGGATGCCGAGGGGTTTTTCGCCGAAGTTTACGAGCAGGCAGAGTCGATAGCGGCCCTGGTGCAGGTAGAGGAGGCATTGCTCGATATCTTCAGGGAGGATCTCGCTGCGGGGTTTGGTCTCGAGGAGCAGTTCGCCGGTGTCGTCCCAGATGACGAAGTCGACTCTGCGCTTGGTGACGACAACTTCGTCATAGGTGATGGGGATCTCGACTTCTCGCTGGTACTCGAGGCTGCGTTTGGGGAGCGCCAACGCCAGGGCGCGCTGGTAGTCGATCTCCATGCAGTGGAGGCCCAGCTGGCGCTGGACGTCGATGCAGGCGCCGAGGGTGTTGTAGGAGAGACGGCGGAACGGGTATTTGGTTGAGGGTGGATGGGGCATTGGGTTGCTCCTTGGTGGTAGGCGGCGTTTGGATCACGAAAGGATTCTGGACCGCGAAAGACGCGAGAGGGTTTGGACCACGAAAGGCACGAAATAGCGCGAAAGAGGCGAAAGGGGTGGGACTGGTGAGGGAGGTTTCGTGTTTTTTGCGGCTTCTGGCGTGGTTGGCGGACGATATGTTTGCTCTCAGGGCAGATGGTCGGGCGGCTGGACGGGCATCTGGACGTGCATCTGCCCATGCACCTGACCGGGGATCTGGCCGGGCAGATACCCAGGCAGCTGGTCTCTTGAGGGGCATCTCTCTAGTCTCCGAATGTTCCGTACATGTGGTCGGGGGCGAGGGTGTGGGGGAAGCGAGGGCGGAGGGCGAGGCGGGTCTCGTAGCAGAGGTGGCAGGCGTCGGCGTAGGCTGCTTCGGGTGTCAGGTTGTAGCGGCGCGCTAGCTCGGCGGGACCGCCGCGGAGGAGCGGGCCGACGACGGGATGGGCGTCGGGGTCGTACTTCGCGACGATGTCGGTGAGGGGGGTCTGGAACAGGTTGCCCAGGGAGATGCCCTGGCAGACGTGGACGTAGCCGAGGGGATCGACGTGGACGCGGCCGGAGTCGCGCAGGTCCTCGTAGGGGCATTCAGTGAAGGTTTGCCAGGGATGGTGGGGTACGCGGGATGCGAGTTTCTCGACGGCGCGGCCGCGGACCATGAGGGATGCGAGGGCGTCATCCTGCTCATCCGGCTGGGCGACGCTGATTGTGCCCACGGGTATGTCCAACTGGCGCGCTGCGGCCTGGGCGTTTCTGGCGTAGCGACTGAGCATCTCATCGGCGTGGAAGAGGTCGCTGCTGACGGACAGATCCTGGATCAATCCGGCCAGGGGGCGGAGCCACGCCAGGGCGTCCTCCACCCCGGTGGCCCAGTAGGCGTTGGTGACCACGCCGGCCGTGAACCCGCGGTCCACGGCCTCCTCGACCCCTCTGCGGAGGATGGGATAGTAGAGGAAGGGCTCGCCTCCCTCGAAGTAGATCGATTGGACGGTGCCCAGGGACTCGGCCTGATGGAGGATCTTGCGCACGTCGGCCAGGGTCATGACGCCGCTCTGGCGCGGGCTGCCCCAGACGAAGCAGTGCTCGCACTCGAAGTTACATTCGTAGGTGAGGAGGAGATGGAGTCCTGTTATGATCATGGGGTGTCTCCGTTCATTGGGAGGCCTGACGGCCTCTGTCGAGTATGGAAACTCGACCTACATCGAGTAGCGGAAACCGGCTCTACTTACCGAGTACAGCGACGCCGACGAGGCCAGCGCCGGTGTGCACGGAGAGCCCGGCGGAGAGCCCAGCGGTGATGATCGTCTCCGGGCAATGGAGACAATCACGGAGCTGTTCTTCGAACTGACGCGCCTCGGACAGGGCGTCGACGTGCACGATGGCCATGCGCTCGACGGCGGCTCCGTCCAGGGCGTCGGCTGTGAGCTCGATGACCCGGGCCCAGGCCCTTCGACGGGTCCGCACCCGCTCCTCCATCTGGAGCTCCCCCTCGCGCAGCGTGAGAATGGGCTTGATGTTGAGGATGCTGGCCATCCCCGCGGTCAGATGGCCGATTCGCCCGCTCATGGCCAGGTACTTGAGGGTTGATAGGGCGGCGTAGAGGTGGACCCGACGGCCCACGTCCCTGGCGCGCTCGATGACTTCGTCCGCGGAAGCACCCTCCTGCGCGGCCTGGGCTGCCTCGAGCACCATGAACCCCTGTCCCATGGAGATGCTCTGGGTGTCGACTACGGTGACGTCGCGCTCCAGGATCAGGTCCCGGGCGGTGCGGGCGGCGTCGTACGTGGCGCTGACCTGGCTGCTCACGCAGAAGCAGATCACGTGGTCGGAGCCGCTATCGAAGGCCGTCTGGAAGGCCTTGAGGAAGTCCCCGGGGGCGGGGGCAGAAGTGGTGGGCAGCGCTCCCTCCCGATCGACCCGACGGAACAGGGACGAGTCGTCAATGTCAACCTCGCTCATGAAGGTCTGTTCGCCGAAGTGGACGGCGATGGGTACCTGATGGATGTCGTACTGAGCGGCCACGTCAGACGGCAGACTGGCGTCGGTATCGGTGACAATGGCGATCGATGGCATCTATTCCTCCACTAGCTCTCGTGCGGCACTGATTATGCGCTCGACGTTGGGGAGCGTGTCGTGCTCCAGATGGCGAGCATAAGGAATGGTGGTCTCGGTGCAGACGCGGGCATACCGGGCCGGGATGCCCGCCTCCAGCACCACAGCGGCCAGCTCTCCAGAGAGGCCGAAGCCCTGATAATCCTCGTCCACGACCAGCATAGTGTGGGTCTCGGAGACGGCCTGGCAGATGGTCTTCGTGTCGAGGGGCGAGACAGTGCGCAGATCGAGGACGCCGGCGGAGAACCCCTGCTCCTCCAGACGCTCGGCGGCCTCCAGAGCGCGGTGGACACCGACGGCGACACTGACGATGGTCAGGTCGTGACCGTCCCGACGGACGACCGCCCGGCCCAGGGGGAGGGCGTCCCAGGCGTCGGGCCCCGGGCCCCGGGCGCCGGCCGAGGGCACGTCGAAGGAGACGGACTCCCGGCCGCCGCGGCCGAGCATATCGAGCCATGGCTGGGAGAGCAGCTTGTGCTCAAGGAAGATGACGGGATCGTCGTGCTGAATCGCGGCGAGCATGAGGCCTCCGGCGTCGGCCGGCGTCGACGGGACGACGACGGTGAGGCCGGGGATGTGCGCCAGCCAGCCCCAGAGGCTCTGCTCGTGTTGCCCGCCGTCGCCATACCCGCCCCCGCAGGCGGCGCGGACGACCAGGGGGACGGACCACGCGCCGCCGGAGAAGGCTTTGACCTTGGCGGCGTGGTTGAGGAGCGCGTCGGCCGCCACCGCGATGAAGTCGACCAGCATGATCTCGACGACGGGCCGCAGCCCGGCCATGGCCGCGGTCACCCCGCCTCCGAGGAAGGCGCTCTCGCTGATGGGAGCTCCAAGGAAGCGGTCCTCGCCGAAGCGGGCGACGAGATTACGCCGCAGCAGGGGGACGTCCTCTCCCCATACGACGATGTTTGGATCATCTTCCATCGCCTGGGCGAGCGCGTCGTCGATCGCGTCGGCAAAGGTCATGGTTCTCATGTGTCGTTCTCCTGCGCTGTGAGGCGAGTTCGCGATCCGACGTAGGACGGCGCCAAGGCGTCCTCGATCACCTGCTCGATCTCCTCGCTGACTTCCTGCTCGAGAGCCTCCAGACGGTCAGGGTCACCCTTCAGCTTCTCGCGGGCGCGGGCCACAGGGTCTCGATCGTCGTGGTCTGAGACATCCTGATAGCTTCTAAGCAAGGTTCTTACGATCGACTGCAGGGCGCTCACGCGTTCATCGATGGACGCCCCATTCGGCTGCAAGAAGGAACGCGTCAGGGGGCCCGTCATCTCCGGTATCTCCTGCAGAGGACGGCGAGCGGCCGCGACGAGCGGATCACCGAGGAAATGGCCCTCCAGGTGGACACAGCGGGCGTGGAGGAAGGTGGGGCCGTCCCCCTGGCGAGCACGAGCCATCGCCTCGCCGGCGACAGACCAGACCACCTCGACGTCACTGCCGTCGACCTGGACGGCGGGCATGCCGAAGCCCCGGGCGCGGTCGACCAGGGTGCCCCCGGTCAGGGAGGCCGACTCGGAGGTGATGGCCCATCCGTTGTCCTTGCAGACGAAGAGGGCGGGGAGGTCCCACGCGACGGCCAGGTTCAGCGCCTCGAGGAGCATGCCCTGGTTCACTGCTCCCTCTCCGAAGAAAGCGACGGCCAGGGTCCCGGGGCGGAGCCGCCGGGCGGCGAGGGCGAAGCCCACGACGGCGGGCCCGCCCGATCCCACGATGCCGGACGAGGCCGCCAGGTGCTCTTGGGAGAAGAGGTGCATGTGACCGCCCATCCCGGCGCAGAGCCCGTCGGGGCGACCAAGGAACTCCCGAAGCAACGCGACTGGATCGACGCCCCGCATCAGCATGGGAGGGGTTCCCCGATGGTCGAGGGCCATGGCGTCGCCATCGATGAGCTGGGGCACCACGCCGGCCACGATGCCCTCCTCGCCGGTGCCCAGATGCATCTCGCCGGAGATATCGCCGTCCTTCCAGAGCTGCTGAACCGCGGCCTCGAAGAGGCGGCTGCGCAGCATCTGCCTGTATAGAGCCCATAGATCGGGTTGCATAGCTCCCTCCGCTCTTCCGCTCTCCATGGAGACTGGGTGGCTCACTTGTCGACGATGACGCAGGTCTCGAAGTCGCTGATGCAGCCGACCCGGGCCTGATAGCCGTGGGCGGCGATCAGATCGATGATCTCCTCGCTCGACAGAAAGTGACTGTGCATAAGCGCTAACCGCTCGAGCAGAGCGACCACCTTCACGGCGACCCGGGTGATGTCCGGCTCGTCAATGACCAGCCGGCCTTTCGGTGCCAGGACACGGAGCAGCTCCCCGACGGCGGTGTGGTGATCGTCGAAGTGGTGCAGGGCATCGACGGCCAGGACCCGGTCGAAGCTCGCGTCGGGGAAGGGGAGCCGCTCGACGTACGATTGGACCGGCCGCAGAGGGCCTTTTGCCTGGGCCTGTCGGAGCATGGGTCGCGAGAGATCGTTGATCACCAGGGCGCCGACCGCGGAGATCAGCTCAGAGGAGACGCGTCCGGTGCCCCCGCCAGCCTCCAGCATCCGCCCCGGCGTCGGCAGGCGAAGGAGATCGCGAAGCCGCGCCGGATCGGGTGGAGGGATCACAAGGTCGTAGATTGGGGCGAGGATGTCGAAGTGGTCAACCACAGGACCCCCCGCCAGGATGGACCCTCAGGCACCTAAGAAACCGCGTGCCCAGCTCAATGGTTGAGGCGGCCATGAGAGTAGAGCTTCCTCCGCTCCGGTCGGAATGACAGTACTGTAGTCTCTTTTGCATCCTGAGTGGCGCCTGGCTTGACCATCCAAGCTGGGCGCCATGGATCGACCCGGGATGCCGGCGGCGAGCACATCTCGCCATCAGGCCTCAATACCGAAGAACTCGCGGATGACGAAGCCCATAAAGAAGCTGAAGAGAGCCACACCGAAACTCAACCCGGTCATCTCGAGAAAGCGCGACCTGAAGGGCTCGTCCTTGGCGACAGACACGTAGTAGTTGAAGAGGGCGATGATCGTGACGGCGATACCCAGGGCGCAGGCGAGGCAGACGTAGTAATTGTCGATCAAGAGGTAGGGGAGAATGAGAAGGATGACGGTCATCATGTAGGTCCCGCCGGTGTAAATCGAGGCCCGTCCCGCGTGCTTGGTGGTCTCCTCCGCTCTGGTGGAGAGGTACTCGGACGCACCCATCGACAGCGCTGCGGCGATGCCGGTGATGGATCCAGTGAGAGCGATCAGGTTCGTATCCTGGAGCGCCAGGGTGAAGCCGGCCAGGGCCCCGGTCAGCTCCACGAGCGCGTCGTTGAGACCGAGGACGATGGAGCCGGTGTACTGGAGACGCTCCTCGTCGAGCATCTCAAGCAGCGCGTCCTCGTGTTCGTTCTCCTCGTGGGCGATGCGGGTGGCCTCCGGGATGGCGTCCTGGATCTCGGCGTAATGGTCCTGGGCGTCCTCCTCGCCCCGCTCCATTAACTTGACGCCGAAGGTAAATCCGAGGATGCGGCTGATGAGGTAGTAGGACCACATCTTCCAGCGGTCAGGCTCGACATCCTGCTGGGTATACTGGCGCCAGTCATGGTAATGGCTCAGCTCGTCTGCAGCGATGTCGTCGAGCACGCGGCTGTTCTCTGGCGAGTCAACGGCGCGGGCGAGCCTTTTGTAGATGTGGTGCTCGGTGATCTCGTTCTTCTGATAGGTGAGAAGCTTCTCCCTGATGGTCGGCTCGAGGGCGGTGGGGCCGGTGGTGGTCATCGCTCGGCCTGCTCCTCCTCCGCCACCAGGTCGAGCGCGACGGAGTTGATGCAGTACCGCTTATGGGTGGGCGGCGGGCCGTCGTCGAAGACGTGGCCCAGGTGAGAGCCGCAGGCGGCACACCGCACTTCGGTTCTTGCCATCCCCAACTTGCGGTCCTCCTGATACTCGACATTGTCGTCATCGACAGGGGCCCAGAAGCTGGGCCATCCGCTGCCGGATTTGAACTTCGTGTCGGATTCGAAGAGAGGGTTGCCGCAGGCGGCACAGCGGTAGATTCCCTCTTCCTCCGCGTCGTAATACTCGCCGGTGAAGGCCCGCTCGGTGGCGCCTTTCCTCAGGACGGCGTATTCCTCCCGGGTGAGCTCTTTCCTCCACTCCTGATCGGTCTTCTCGACCTTCTTCATGGTGACCCTCCTTGGTAGGCGACGGGTACAGTCTGAGGTCCATTATAGCGCAAGGGGGGTAGTTGGACAATGGGTTGATGGACCGGCAAGGGGTATGGAGGGAGCGCACGCGTGGGGTACGGCTTGGATGACGGGAAGCGTGCTGCGTGTTACGCGATGACGGTCTGGCGGTTGGGCGTTAGCTTGCCATCGCCTGGGCGTTAGCTCGCTAATCGCCTGTCCGTTCGCTCGCTATCGCCTGTCCGGATGAACCAGTGGTATTCGCCCTGCATCGTGGCCTGGTGCCGCAGATCGGAGGGGAGCGGGTGTTCTGCATCGATGGGAATCAGGGCGCCGGTGTTGAGACGATTCTCCTGAGCGATGATCGAGCGGGCTGCCTTCACGGCGCGGCGCTGTTCCTCGGCGGGGACGGAGGTCAGGTCCTCGATCCACAGGCCGCGGTACGTGAGGGCGTCGACGGGGACGAGAGTGACGGGGCCGGCGTAGGGGGTCGCATTGCCGGCGGGCGCCGGAGACCAGAGGAGGAGCTCGTAGCGGTGGCCGTCGGTGGTGAAGCCAACGCTCTCGAAGGCCCTCTGGCTGGGGACGTTGTCCACCCGAATGAGGGCGCGGGAGAGGGAGACGGCGTGGGGCTGACCGGCCTCGGTTACGCGCCGGATCAGGCGGGTCCCGAGACCGCGTCCCTGGCTGGCGGGTCTGACGGCGACGAGGTCGATCTCCCAGCGTCGGCGGTCGGCGACCACGGTGAGGAATGCGGAGGCGAATCCGGCGACGTCTCC
>CAZQXX010000011.1:8124-29137 GCA_964597105.1 uncultured Anaerolineales bacterium | reverse complement strand
TGACATTTGCTGCTGCAAACCTCTATCCACACTACTTCCACCGCTACAAGTCCACTGTACCCGATGCTGTCGCTGCTTTTGAAGGGCAGTTGGGTTCCGAAGATATCCTGTTTGTCGCACCTGACTGGGACTGGACTCCCTTCCGCTACTATTATCGGGGCTCGGTTGACGCGATCGGGGGGCGGGAGCAGGACGATGTACTTCAACTTGTCGGGGTCGGGAGCGACTACGCTGACTTGATTGATCCGCGCTCGCTTGAGGTGCAGTCGGAAGTACATGAGCCCGTGGTTCGCCCCGGTCAGCTTCGACGGGAGCAGTACACCCGCGTGTGGACGATTAGCCATTGGGCGACACCTGAGCGTGTCATCGAGGTCTTCGGCGACGATGTAACGGTTATGCACTATGACATGAAGACACGCGAATGGGCGCCTGTGGTCTACCCGGCAGGGACACGCCTGTCGGACTTATCGGTCCCCGCCAAACCGTCGTCGTTGCGCTGGGATAACGGCCTAAGACTGTGGGGCTATAGATGGCAGACGCCGATGGTAGTAGGGCAGAAGGCTCGTCTGACTCTCTTCTGGGTCAGTGAGCATCCACAGGCGCATCGTTCGCATCTGAAGCTACGGCTGACGACCAGTGATGGGGGAGTCGCCTTCGAGCATCCATCCTCTATGATGACTCTGATGCATAGCCTTCCAATGACTGCACTGGGAATACGATCGGAGTTCCCCACAACGGCCTGGCCAGCTGGCAGTCTGGTTGCCCAAGATATCGAGCTCACTATTCCGCCTGAACTACCCCCTCTGTTCTATCGACTCGATATTCAGGTAATTGACAGGGCAAGCGGTGAGCTCGTGCCTGTCGAAGGAAAGACAGAAGGGCTCTTGGACACGGTCTCTGTCGCACGTCCGGCGCAGCCACACAGGCCCCAAGACATCGCGGTTCAGCACCGGAAGGGCATTTCATTCGATGGGCGGATGAAGCTCATTGGATATGACTTGGCGGAGGAAGCGCCGCGCCCAGGTCATTATCTCCCGGTCTGGCTCCACTGGCTAGCAGAGAGATCCCTTTCGGCCGATTACCACGTGCAACTCCGATTGCTGGATAGTGACGGTGTTGCTCTAGCAGAGGCCGATGGCTCTCTCTCCGACACCTCATTCCCAACGTCACTATGGAAGAAGGGGGACTTGGTCGAATCGAAAGTGGGTCTTCTGCTTTCCCCCGAGATGGAGGGCGGACGGTATCGATTGGCGGTGCGTGTTGTGAATTCTCAGACCGGACAGCCGCTGCTCGGTAGCCATCCCTGGAATCCCTTTTCCCGAGAATGGATCACAATTGGAGAGGCGGAGATTCTACCCTGGCCACTGGTCACGGAAGCGCCAGTGATGGACTATGAGATCGATGCCCGGTTTGGTGAAGCTGTTCGATTGCTTGGATACGACTTGACAGGGGTTCCTGATCCTGGAGCAAGGCTGTCTCTAACTCTGTATTGGCGGGCTCAAGAGTCGCTGGATACGTCATACTCCGTATTTGTGCATCTTGCTGATCAGGCGGGGGATCTGGTGACTCAGGCCGACGGGATACCGGCAGGCTGGCTGCGTCCGACGACGACCTGGCGAGAAGGCGAGGTCATTGCTGACGAGCATACGTTGAGCTTGCCCCCCGAGCTACCAGCCGGTGACTATCGTCTGTACGTGGGATTCTACGAGCCCGAGAGAGAGCGGCTACCTGTCTTCTTCCAGGGAGAACCTGTGCCCGATGGGCGATTGCCGCTGACATCCCTGCGGGTAGAGAGGATGAAGTGACATGCTGGGGAGCATCAGGTGTCAAGGGGTTGTCGGTGAGGTGAGGAGGCAATCCCCTTGAATCGCCAGATAGGATCGAGCGTCTCCAACTGGCTGGTGGTCTCGATCTTGGTCGCTCACGTGTTTCTGGGTGTCGTCTACAGTGTGATTACACCTCTCTGGGAGAGCTTCGACGAGTGGGGGCATTATCCCTATGTCGAGTACATCGCGCGGGAGCGAGCGCTGCCGCGTGAACGTCTCACCGAAGCGAATGACGAGACACATCAGCCGCCACTGTACTACGTTCTTGGTGCCCTCGCGACTTTCTGGGTAGACACGGAGGATCGCGTGGAACTTGTGGAGAACGAGTACTCCGTGCATCGAGGAGGAGAGGGAGGGCTGAGATTCTACCTTCATTCGGCCGATCAACAGTTTCCTTACAGGGGTACTGCTCTCGCTGCCCACGTCACCCGGCTGGTATCGGTGCTCCTGGGCACGGTGCCCGTGTTGGCTACCTATCTGACTGCCGGCACCCTGTTCCCGGAGAGGAAGGATCTTGCTTTGGGCGCGATGGCGGTGAGCGCTTTCTGGCCCCAACTGCTATTCATGGGTAGTGTCATCAACAACGACATCGCGGTCACTGCGTTTGCTTCTCTCGTGCTCCTATTCTTGATGAGGATGCTCGTCCGGTCACCCCGTCCTCTCGACATACTAGGACTGGGGATCTCGCTCTGTGCGGCCCTGTTGTCCAAGAGAAATGGATTGGCTCTTCTTCCCTTCACATTTGTAGCGCTTGCCGTGATCGCTATTGAGCGCAGTCAGGACGAGGGTATGTCGTGGACGCACCTGGGGTGGGCATGTCTGTTCTTGGTTGGTTTGATCTTCATCTCAAGTTGGTGGTTCAAGGACTTGAGGGACGTATACCTGAGTCATCTGATGCGCGTCTTCTCCGTGTTCTCACAGCCCAAAGGGTTGAGCCAGCTATATTGGGGCCGGCTTCCCAGCGGTCTGTACTTCTGCTTGGCTACTTTCTTTGCATCTTTTGGTCGTCTGCCTCTTGGTGTGGAGCCTTGGATCTATCAACTCGTTGCGGTCCTTTGCCTGACCGCCTTGGCAGGCCTGTTCATTTCCTTCTTGAAGGGATACTCAGGTCGATTGACCAGAATCGGGGTTGTGATCTTGATGGTCCATGGGCTCGCGATTCTGGCAGCACCTGCTTATCGTGCACTGAGCCAAGGAGGACCATCAGCCAGCCCCACTGTTGTAGGCTCCATACAGTCTACTGACCCTCTTCTCTTCTCAAAGAACGTATTCCTATTTCAGGGTCGGTTTGTGCTTCCGGCGATCTCTTCCTTCAGCGTGTTGTTCATCCTCGGGCTGGTGAGCTTGGTGCCTCGACGTCTTCAGACAGGGTTTCTGGGTGGTGTGAGTCTGGTTCTGGTTGCTTTCTCCGTGCTGGTCCCGTTCCGGTATATCCGTCCTGCGTATGCTGCGCCGAGTCGGCTTTCTCGCTCTGAAGTAGAGGAGATCGATCATCGTTTGGGCGTCGCGTTTGGAGAGAAGATCGAGTTGGTGGGATATGAAGTGGGAGTCAGTGATGTCCAAGCAGGCAGTGTGGTGCCGCTCACCCTCTATTGGCGCTGTCTGGAGGAGATGGACCGAAACTACGGCCTCCGAATACAGATTCTCGGAACCAACGCCAGGGTGTATGGCGATCTGTCCCTACATCCGGGGCACGGCAGTCTCCCCACCTCCCTCTGGAAACAAGGTGACGTGTTTGGCGAGACCTATCAAGTGCCCCTCGCTGAGGACATTCCCACACCCAGCCTTGCCCATATCAGGGTGTCTTTTCTCGCCGACGGCTCTTCTCCAGATCCGCTCGACGCTCTTGATGACGATGGAAATCCGACCGAGGCGGCTTTTGGTCGATTGGTGGTCAGGGCACGGCAAGAACTGCAGGTCGAGCATCCGATCTACTACGAGCTAGGCGGGAAGGCTGCTCTAATAGGCTATGGAATCGATTTTACCGCAGAGCGGCAGCTGACAGTTACCCTCTTCTGGCAAGCACTTGCTGAGATGGAGGAGGATTACACTGTTCTCTTTCACCTTGTGGACGAGGATGGGGAGCTCGTGACGCAGAGAGATGGACAGCCCAATGGTGGCTTGACCCCTACCAGTATCTGGAAAGCCGGGGAAGTGATACGGGATGAATACGTCATCTCTCTTCCTACCGCGCCCCAAGAAGGACACTACTCTGTGCGGATCGGGCTGTATGACTTGCGGACGATGGAGCGACTTCCGGTCTTCGATTCGGCTGGATCTCGATTACCTCACGACGTCATTGTGTTGGATGAGATATCCCCTGCTTCTGACATCGGTCAGGGCCCCGCTGGGACATGGTCATCAATCAGGCTTCTTGCCAACGTTGGATATCTGGAAGACGGGCTGTTCCCAGGATCACTCGCACGAAGATCACAGAGCACTGACCTGTCGCAGCTTAAGAATCCGGGGCGCTTTCCCGATAGAACGGATCGATGAAGAAGATACGACGCCATCCGCTCCTGATACTCCTCGTAGCCTATCTTGTGTTGGGTTCCCTGTACTCAGTCACTGTGCCTTTGTTTGAGGCTCCCGATGAACGATACCATTACGGCTATGTTCGGCATCTGGCTTCGGAGCACCGCCTGCCGCCCCGAGGAGAGAATTCCCCTGCGGAGCACGAGGCGTCTCAACCCCCATTCTATTATGCCGTTGCTGCCCTCAGCACGGCTTGGAGGAACCCTGAGTTTCGCCTGACCTTGCGTCCAAACCGGTATTTTGGCAATTACCAGGCCCCCGGCACGGTCAACGACAATAAGAACATCCTGCTACACTCTGATCTCGAGAGGTTTCCCTGGCGAGGAGCGGTGCTCACGGTCCACATCGCTCGGTCTGTCAATCTCCTTTTCGGGGCCCTGACCGTTGGCGCCACATATCTATTGGCGCGTGAGATCTTCTCAAGACAACTACACGCTCTCTCTGCGGCCGCCATCGTGGCTCTTACGCCCCAGTTCTTGTTTATCAGCTCGGTGATCAATAATGATATCGCTGCCAGCGCTTTCTCAACGGTGACCCTTTGGCTGCTCGTGGGGGGGATACGGCGAGGGGTATCGATCGGTCGGACCGCTCTCTTGGGTATTTCCATCGGCCTGGCCGTGCTTTCCAAGGTGAGTGCTCTGGCTCTCGTGCCACTGACGCTTTCGGTCGTGGCGTTGAATACCTGGTGGCGGACCGCTGATTCACGACCGCATCAGCGCTTGAAGGTGATCCTTCTACGCTCTGGAATCATCCTCGGAGTGGCCTTTGTGATCAGCGGATGGTGGTACGTGCGCAACAGCCTTCTCTACGACGATCCAGTTGGTCTCCAGACGCATTTTGCGACCTGGTGGAAGTATGAGCAACCTCTTCCATTGTCCGCCCTATGGAGCCAGTTGCCTGGTGTTGCGTTGTCGTTCTGGGCTGCCTTCGGTATGGGCAATATCCATCTACCCAAGGCGGCTTACGTCTTCATGATGTCCGTTGCCGCTGCCGCTGTCGCTGGTCTCGGGTGCTGGGTTTGGGAAGCCTGGCGGACAGACGAACGACCAGGGCCCCGCGCATGGTCGCTTGCTGTCCTGGCCGTCTGGTTCGTGATGGTTCTTGCTGCCCTCCTACGGTGGATGCAGCTCGTGAAGGCAGCCTTGGGGCGCTTGCTCTTCCCAGCAATTGGGGCACTGGCTGTCTTAGCAGTCTGGGGGGTGATCCAATTCATCTCTCACGCTCTGCAGTTGGTGCCTGATGCTTCTTCTGTCCAGTCTCGGATCTTGCACATCGTGCTCACCCTGCTCATCGTGGTCTGTTTCTGGATTTCCGCTGCTGCGCCATTCGTGGCAATTCGTCCTGCGTATGCCCGACCGGAGCTTCTGTCTCCACAGGAGATCGCTCACCGCATGCAATCCGACGAGATTCGGTTCGGCGACAGCATACGTTTGGCGGGTCACCAGCTTGATCGGCGGAGTGTGCACCCCGGGGAGGAGATTTCTTTGACGCTTTGCTGGGCGTGTACAGGTCAGATGAAAAAGGAGTACGCCTATTTCGTCCACGTTCTCGGTAGGGACGAGACGATTGTGGGTGCTCGCGACACGTACCCCGGGTTAGGCCGCTTCCCTACCACCCAGTGGGCGCCAGGTGACGCCTTTTGCGACGTCGTCCGTGTACCTGTGGATGACGAAGCTCCACCGCAGGTTGTCTATGATCTTGAGGTGGGCTGGTATGAACCCGAGACTGGACGGCGGCTGTCGGCGTCCGATTCTCATGGTAACGCGGTGGATTTGGTGGTTTTGGAGCAAGTCAGAATTGCGCCCCAGACGCCAGCAGCGGTCACGGTGCCTCATCGGATAGGTGCCAATCTTGGCGATCGAATCACGTTGCTGGGCTATCGTCTTTCCGAGCCGGATATTCGGAAGTCAGAGCTGTTTACGGTGACTCTCTATTGGGAGGCCCAGACTGCCATAGAGGACGATTACACCGTCTTTGTTCACCTTGCTGCTGACAATGTTCCTCCGCACGCTCAGGACGACAGCCAGCCACGGAACGGGTTGTATCCGACATCCATGTGGGAGGCTGGCGAAGTAGTCGCCGATCCGCACGTCCTGCGGATTCCTGAGAGTCTGCCTGGGGGTGATTATGAGCTACTGGCAGGAATGTATCTCCTGGAGACTGGAGAACGTCTGCTCTGGTTAGATCAAGAGGGAACCCCGCGTGGTGACTATGTCCCTCTTAGGAAGATGGTCATTCACTCAGGAGACCATTGAGATGGTCATCGAACGGACCTAGAGAACAGATTGTGAACACGCTCAGACAGGTAACTGACAGGATTTCTGCTTCTCGATGGAGGCGGTGGGCTCTGCTACTACTCATTGCGGCCTCCTTTGCCTTGCGCTCCTGTGATCTGGCGGCGAAGAGCCTGTGGACCGACGAGGGGCTGACGGTAAGCCGCGCCGAACAACCCTTTCGTCTCGTTGTCAAGAACCAGAATCTAATCCCCGTCGAACCGAATTACTACGATGGCTCCCAGGTGGAGGTGGTCACCACGCCTGATGTTCATCCTCCACTCTATTTTCTGTTGACGCACTTCTGGATGCAGATAGCGGGACGAAGTGAGTTCATAATCCGCTTCCCGTCAGTGTTGGCGAGTACGCTGGTGTTGCCGCTCTTCTTTGCGTTGGGAAGCGCACTTCTGAGCAAAGAGGCGGGGCTTTGGGCTGCATTGTTGGCTGCAGTTTCCCCGTTCTATACCTGGCACGCTCAAGAGGCGCGGATGTACGCTTGGGTTGTTCTGTTTGCTGTGGCATCGGTATATGCTTTCTTGCCACTGTTGCGAAGGACCACCAAGTCCCACCATTACCTGGCGTATGTGATAGTCACGTCAGCCCTGCTGTATACTCACTATACAGGTTTTCTGCTCTTGGCTTTTGAGATGATGGTCTACGCCGTCCATCAGTCTCGAAGAGGGATAAAACCAAAATCGGTCCTAGTTTTTCTGGCAGTTCTCGCGCTAGTCCTGATTCCTCTTGCGCCATATATCCGTCGTGTGTTGGGCCTGTCCTTCTTCGGTTTCGTCTCTCGTCCGCTCTCAGTCCTTGTGGCGGAAGCCTGGAGTTACTTCAGCCTGGGGGTTAGCGATTCCCTCATTCGGCCCTTCTGGCAGACAGCTCCTTTCTTGGCACTCTTTGCGGTGGGTGCCCTGATGGTGGATGTCCCCCGTCGCGTGGAGGGATGGATGATCTGTCTGGGTCATCTGGCACTTCCACTGCTGCTGCTTCACATCATGTCCTACTTCAAGCCGAACTACATGAACCCCCGCCACCTGCTGGTCGTGAGCCCGGCTTGGGAGCTGGTGATGGCACAGGGCATTGCCACGCTCCGGCGACGCTTCTTGCCAGGGCTGGTGGTCTTGCTGGGCCTAGTTCTCTGTTTCCGAGGAAGAGCCAACTATGACGTTTTCTCCAGCCATCGCTTGTGGAAGGATGATATCCGAGGAGCCGTGGAGTACATCGAGTCGCGAGCTCGGTCCGGGGACGCAATCGTGCTGCATGACCCTGTCATCCGTCTGACATTCGACTACTATTATGACGGACCCTATCCGCTGACTTCGATACCTGGTTACGGGCAGGCTAATGAGCAAGAAGCGATAGAACGGTTCGCCGAATGGGCTCAGCGCTACGAACGGATCTGGTTTCTGTACGGTCCCCCTCCCACTCATTTCCCAGAGGATCTTCTACCGAGTTGGGCTGATGCGCACTTGTTCAAGGTTTGCCAGCAAGGGTTCGAGGCTATCTGGACCTACGTAGGAGTAGCAGCCTATGATGACGAGCCCCCAGTTGTAGGAACTCTGCCGCCAGGAGCTCACTCCCAAGATGTCGCCTGGGGGCCACTCCATCTGACAGGCTTCCGTGTCCAAGACATCGCACAGGGCGATACTGGGTGGCTCGAGCTCTACTGGCAAGCCGACGAGTTGTCCACCGATGAACCGCTCAGACTCAAGGTGCAGCTGCGTGACGGTACAGGGACGGTATGGTACGAACGAGAGGAGGAAGTGCTGCCGTTCTATCCTCTTTCTGCCTGGCCTCCCGGGCGCACCGTACGAACCGACTTCCGACTTCCCCTTCCAGCTGATCTTCCTCCTATCACGTATAGGGTCCAGGTAGGACCTGTCGGGTTCGGGAATCCACAGACGATTGGGGAGGTGCAGGTCGCAAGGTCGAAAAAGCCATCCTCGGACCTGCGTCCCAGCGCGCGATTTGAGGATGGTATAGTTCTCCTGGAGAGGGAGCTAGGCAGCGATGTGTTCCGAGCGGGGAATCCTCTCTTTGGTTCGCTCACGTGGGGGGTCACGGATCCAATTGACGATGATTATGACGTGCGCATACGCCTGACAGATCTGCGAGGTCGTGAGCTGATTACTGAGGAAGTCATCCCTAGCGCAGCTGGCTTTCCCACGAGTGAATGGGTCCCGGGCGATCGCGTGGCGGGACGCTTTGTCGTACCGCTTCCGATAGACTTGGAGGACGGAGTATACCGGGTGGAGATCAGCCTGGTGGATGACTTCACTGGACGAGTTCTTTCCGTGCGACGTTGGTACGGGAGGCGCGAATGGCTCTCCATGGGGACTGTCAGGGTGGAATCGTGGCCGATCATGAGGGAAGTGCCGGGTGGCATTGACCAGCCCTTGGAACGGGTTGAGATAGCTGAAGGAGTACGCTTGCGTGGCTACGACTTGACGCGGGAAGACGGCACGCTCAGGCTTACGCTTTACTGGCAGGCTCAGAGCCCTATGCAGCAGAACTACCACGTCTTCGTCCATGTAGGTCTGCCGGATGAGCCACCTCTCGCAGTTGCCGGAGGGGTCCCGGTCGATTGGACACGCCCCACGACAAGCTGGCGAGAGGGAGAGGTCATCGCCGATACATACGTGGTTTCTCTTGTCGATGTCCCAGCGGGGCACTATGAGCTTGCTGTCGGCTTCTATGATCCGGAGTCCGGGCAGCGACCGACGACCGTCGTCAACGGCGATGCTGTCGCCGGCGGGTACGTCGTTCTGGAAGAGCTGGAAGTCGAATGAGGGTCAATCTGCGGGAGCATCGAGGGTTCATTGTTGTTCTCGCCGGCTATCTCGTTGTGGCGCTGCTCTATGGCGTGTCCATCCCCATCTTCGAGACCCCGGATGCCAACGGTCACTATGCCTACATCCACGAATTGACCGAGGGACGCGGGCTACCGGTGCAGGGCAGGCCCTCGGGGAGCCGGGTGACCAGCTATGTGGCCAGCCACCCGCCGCTTTACTACGCTCTCTGTGCTGGTTTGAGTTGGTGGGTGCAGGATGACGTCGATTTCGAGGACTGGGCGTGGCGAAACCCCTATCAGACAATGGGAGATGCCGACAGGACGGTCAACAAGAATATCCTGATCCACACACCGGATGAAGGATTCCCGTGGCAAGGCACGCCTCTCACCATGCATATCGCGCGTCTGGTCTCGACCGCGCTTGGTGCCATAGCTGTGGTGGCGACGTATGGCATCGCCCTGGAGATTTTTCCAGAGCGGCAGTGGCTGGCCCTGGGAGCGACCAGCTTGGCTGCCTTCAATCCTATGTTTGTGTTCACCAGCGCCCGGGTCAGCAATGATGCTGCTGTCACCGCCTTCGCCTCGCTGACGATCTGGGGGGCCGTACGTCTCGCCGTGAGAGGGCTCTCTCGAAGAGGGCTAGCACTGACAGGCTTGATGCTAGGTCTAGCAGCGCTCTCAAAGCTCAGTGGAGCGGTCCTCGCCCCCGTTGTGGCGCTGGCTCTCCTGTTCGACAGTCGTCGGAACTGGAAGGAGCAGAGCCAGAAGCCCTTGCGTGAGCGTCTTTGGCTGAGCATGGGGCCCTGGATGGTAGTGGGGGGCATGGCGTTCGCCATCAGTGGTTGGTGGTTCGCGCGCAACCTGATGCTCTACGAGGAGTTGATGGGCGTCGACGCGTGGCTCAGTCGCACGGCCACCGTGCGATCAGAACCGCTGGGTCTCCTCGAGGTAATCCCGGAGCTTGGAGGGCTGGAGAAGTCGTTCTGGGCGATGTTTGGTTGGTTCAACATCGGTGTATCTCCCTGGATGTACCGATTCTGGTGGCTGTTGGTACGTGCGGCGCTAGTGGGATTGATGCTTCTGGTCGTCGATCATGTGTCGTCTCGCCGATGGGCGCCCCGGATGCAGGCAGGGCTGATCATTCTGGTAACAGCTGTGCTTCTGAATCTCGGCTCTTTGTGGCGCTTTATCATGATCGTGCTCGGCGCGCAGGGACGGTATTTGATGCCGGTGGTTGGGCCGATCTCCATCTTGTTGATGCTGGGACTGGGTCGTCTGGTCCCAGCGGAGGTGTCCCGGCGTCGCTGGCATCACTGGCTGGCAGTGATCACTGGTGTGGTGCACATGGCACTCGCGTTGATCTGTTTGTTCTTTTTCATTCTGCCTGCCTATGCTAAGCCGCGAGTCGCAGAAGAGAAGGATGTGCCTGCAGAAGTGGCTCGCCTGGATCTTCGTCTTGAAGGGACCCCCATCGTGCTCTTAGGGGGGCACGTTGAAACCGAAGGGGTGCATCCAGGCGGCTCGGCTATGGTGAGCCTGTACTGGCGAGCGGTGGAGCCCCCACAGGAGGACTACTTCGCCTTCGTGCAGATTTTGGGGCGTGACCTAGACCCGATCGCCGGCGTGGACTGTTATCCTGGCAGGGGCGTGTTTCCCCCTACGCTGTGGCAGTCGGGAGTGATCTACCGTGATCGCTATCGACTCCCTATCGCAGCCGATGCCGATGTCCCGACCGTCGGCGCACTTCACGCCGGCCTCAAGACAGAGGATGGAGAGAGAGTCGCGATCAGTCCCTCCTCGAATCAGCCCTCGGCGGAGTTGATCATATTGGATCGGACGGCAGTTCGACCACGCAGCCCGGTCTCTGACGATGTCACCTACCAGGTAGATGCTCATCTGGGAGAGGCCATCACCCTCGTGGGATATGACATCTCCGCTGAGCGGGTGAGGCATGGCGATACGATCACCGTCACCCTTGTTTGGCGCGCCGGTGCCCCGCTTGACGTCGACTATACGGCTTTCGTCCATCTGGTGGACTCAAACGGGGAGCTTGTGGACCAGAGCGACCAAATGCCGCTAGGCGGCGCGTATCCCACCTCCTTCTGGCAGGCTGGTGATGTGGTGCGCGATGCCCATCGGCTGACTATAGATGACGGTGCCTCCGGGGCTTGCACCCTGTCGATAGGCATGTACAATCTCGAGACCAGTGATCGGCTACCGGCTTACGAAGAGAACGGCACGCGCTTCGGTGATGACATCATCACCGTTGGCGGGGTGACTATCGAATGACTCCATTCAAACTGACAGCTCGTTGCATCTTGGCCTTCATCGTTGTTCTCTACTTGATCGTAGGGATCACGTACAGCCTGGCTACGCCTATTATGGAGGCCTCCGACGAGTTCAAGCACTACCCGTATGTGCAGTACCTTCAGACCCATCGTGACCTGCCAGTGCTCGATCCTGACGTGTGTCTGGAGACGCCGGCTGAGTGTCCCTGGCTGCAAGACGGTGGACAGCCTCCCACCTACTACATCCTGCTGGCAGCAGCTACCTCATGGATAGATACGTCTGACCTGCCGGATCTGCGTCGGGTCAACTGGCACGCTTTCATCGGTAATCCTGCCCAGATCTGCAACAAGAACCTGATCATCCACCGCCCTGCGCGAGAGGAGTTTCCCTGGCAGGGTGCTGTCCTGGCAATTCACCTGTCGCGTCTCATCACAGTATGTATAGGGGCGGCCTCCGTCATATTGACCTATCTTGTGTCCCGTGAGTTGTTTCCTGATCGCCCTGCCGTGGCGCTGGGAGCCACCGCTCTCACGGCCTTCAACCCGATGTTCCTCTTTGTGAACGCGTCGGTGAACAACGATGCTATGACCACCTTCTTCGGGTGCCTCAATCTGCTGATGTTCGTCCGCCTGACGCGCGATGGCTTGCAGAGACGGCTACCCCTGTGGCGCTATGGTTTGGTAGGAATCACCCTGGGTTTCTTTCTCCTGACTAAGCTGAGTGCATTGACGGCATGCATGCTACTCCCGATCCTTCTGGCCTGGATCAGCTATCGTCGTCGGAGCTGGCGGCCTCTCGTCCTCGGTCTGATCGTCATCGTCGCCGTTGCTGCCTTGATGAGCGGTTGGTGGTTTGCGCGTAACTGGCGCCTCTATGGTGACTTGACCGGCCTCAATGCCTTCATTGAGATTCAGGGAAGACGCGGTGGGTTTCCCTCGTTGCGCGACTGGGTGGAGGAATTCGTCACCTTCCGCTGGACCTATTGGGGTCTCTTTGGCGGTGTCAACGTGATGGCCCCCTTGTGGGTCTACCGTTTCTTCGATGCATTGTCGCTTCTCGGGTTAATTGGGTTTGCCGTCTGGGTTGTGCGAAGCGGGGAGTTGCGCCGTTTGTGGGTTGCACTCCGTCATCCCGACTCTGTCTCTCATACCTCACTCTGGTGGATTCCTGTCGTGTGGGGAGGGATTCTGTTTGCCTCAGTCCTGCGCTGGACGTGGATCTTCTACTCGTTCCAGGGGCGCTTCTTGTTTCCCAATATCGGCGGGATCAGTACGATGCTCATGGTTGGCCTGCATCAATGGCTCCCGAAGAAGCATCATTCCCGTATAAGTCTGGGTGTCGGCCTGGCTACGCTAGCTATCGCTGCGATGCTTCCCTTCACGTCGATACTGCCAGCGTACGCACAGCCGGAAGCTATGGCACTCGCCGACGTCCCGGAGGACGCTCGGGTCGAGCCAATCCCTGTGGGCGACGTGGCTCGGATCGTGGGGTGGGAGTTTGCGGAACAGGAGGTGAAGCCCAACGATCCGAATGCCTCCATTGACGTGAGCGTGTACTGGCAAGCAGTGGCGCCTGACGGGAGGGACTATGTCAGTTTCGCCCGTCTGTTGGGCCGGAACCACGAGCTTGCGGGAGAGATCAACCGGCGGCCTGCCTGCGGGATGGTGCCCACTGATTACTGGCAACCAGGTCAGGTATGGCACGATCCCTATCGCATTCCGGTCGCCCAAGATGCTGCTGCGCCCAGCCGGCTGCGCGTCGAGGTGGGTCTATATGATCCTCGTGTCGACGAAACCCTGGGGATGGTGCAGGTCGGCGAAGCGAAGCTGGCGCCACCCGAATCGACGCCCGACGTCGCTCATCCGTTGCATGTGAATCTGAACGATGGCATCACGTTGCGCGGATACGATATCGCGCCGACGACGATAGACGCGGGTGAGACTATCACCGTGACCTTGCACTGGGAGGCCAGACAGCCGCCCTCAGGGGACTATCAGGTCTTCGTTCACCTGCTTGGAAACGATCCCGACGAGCCTGTGGTTCAGGGAGACGGTCCTCCCGTGATGGGCTACTATCCGACATCGATGTGGGCAGCTGGTGAGGCGCTGGTTGATCGACATCTGCTGTCGTTGCCCGCTGATCTGCCGGCGGGACAGTATCGGCTGTTGGTGGGGATGTACGATCTGAAGACCATGGAGCGACTCCCCCTCTCGGACGTTGATGCCGCCAGCATTGAGATTCCCACAGTGATCACAATCGAACGAAGAAGCTGATCTGATGACATCTCAGGATTGGATGTATCGCGTGTTCTCCTCCCGGCGCCGCTGGCTCTCTGTAGGGGCTGTCCTCCTGCTTTGTTCAGCCCTGGCCCTCGGCGTTGGTTATCTTCTGGCTGAGTTTGGTCCCTTGATAGCGGGAGCAGCGATGGTTGCGCTGTTTGCTGGCTTGTGGATGTTGCGTGACATTGAGGTTGCCTACTGGGGCGTGATCGGCGTTGTCTGTCTCCTGCCCTTCGCCTCTTTCCCTTTCGACATCGGATTCATTCCCACCTTCCTCGACGCGGCGCTGGGGATCTTGTTCTTCGTCTGGTTGCTCAGGATCGCCGGTGGATCTCAGTCCGAGTTTGTCGGCACATCGCTGGGAGGGCCGGTCCTCGTGTTCATGCTTCTGGCATTGGGGTCTTTTGTGTTTGGTCTTTCGCATGTCCCCTTGGCTTTGGGCTTCCTGCAATATTACATACGTCATTTCGGCGAGTTGATGTTGAGCGTGGCTCTCTTCTTCCTCGTGGTCAACACGGTGCGCGATGAGGGACGGCTGCGACGTGTTGTTCGTGCTTTGATGTTCGGAGCCGCTGGCGCTGCCGCCCTGGGAGTGGTGCTGTATCTCATCGCCGACCAGATCTCGCCTGATCTCGTCATTCGCGCGCTCTCCGCGCTCGGGCGAATCGGCTATCCTACCGGTTCGGGGGTGCTGCGATACATCCGCGACAACCCGGAGCTGCCAATGCGGGCCACATCCACCTCGGTCGATCCTAACGTGCTGGGTAGCCTCCTCAATCTATCGCTTGCGATCACCGTGCCTCAGCTCTTCGCCGATCGGCCTCTCGTTCGCCGGCGTTACCTCGTGCCGATATTGGCTGTGATGGCGCTCGGCCTAGGCTTGACTATGAGCCGTGGCTCGATGCTCGGCCTGGGCGTTGCGCTGGTCGTCCTAGCGACTCTACGCTACCGTAGACTGTGGCTGATATTGGTGGGTGGGCTGGCCCTTATGCTGTTGCTCCCTCAGACCCAGGCGCTCGTCATGCACTTCCTCGAAGGGTTCCGCATACAGGATCTGGCGACTCAGATGCGCATGGGCGAGTATAGAGATGCGCTCACCCTCATCCGGCGCTATCCGCTGCTTGGCGTCGGATTTGCCGGCTCACCGGACATCGACACGTATATCGGCGTGGCTAACGTCTACCTCCTTATCGCCGAGCAGATGGGCCTGATCGGTCTGTCCAGCTTCCTGCTCGTGATGGGTGTGCTCTTGGTTCGCTTCTGGCGCACGCGGAGTGTCGCCATAGGGGCCGATGAAGAGGCTCTATGGTGGGGGCTGCACGCTGGCATCATCGGCGCACTCGTCGGCGGCGTCTTCGATCACTATTTCTTCAACCTCGATTTTCATCACTCAGTCACACTGTTCTGGCTCGTCTTCGGTTTGGCAACGGCGTCGACGGAGCTGATCCGCGGGCCATCGACAGAGCCACCGGACAGCTCCCCGGATTGACGACTCAGCGCTTCGTGGATGCGCGGCCTTCTGGGCTGAGTCCCACGGCCGTGCTGACGGCGGTGTGCAACATCCCATTGCCGAACTAGCGATCGTCCCAGGGCGCGAATGCCGCACCCTCTGTGGTGCACTCCTCTTTTCGTCCCGCGTCATCCACATCGGACCAGTTCTGACTACAGGCCTCATCCCAGGCGAACCTAGCTCGGAGGCCATCGAGGCCTCGATCCCATCGCGTCGGCTTTTTGAGACGTTCATTCGCTACGTTGACCTATGCGTGTTATAATCCTGGGTGAATGATGGACGTGCTACCAGGCCTTGAGTGCCTGGATGTTATCTGATGACTAGGAGAGGTGTAGACGTTGTTGGGAAATCTCTTTGACCCAAACCGGCTTGTTACACTGGGTATTCTATTTTTGACCAGCATGCCCTTTCACGAATGGGCCCATGCCTGGACGGCTCTCCAGTTAGGTGATGACACGGCAGCTCGCCGGGGAAGGCTGACCATCAATCCCTTGGCTCACCTGGATCCAGTAGGGACCTTTTCTCTCCTGCTTTTTGGCTTTGGATGGGGAAAGCCAGTCCCGGTCAGTCGATATCGCCTGCGAGGGGATATGCGGCGGAGCCAGGCCCTGGTGAGCATCGCCGGCCCGGCCTCCAATCTGGTGCTGGCGATGCTCGCGGCGATTCCGTTTCGGCTCGGCTGGCTGGATCTTTATGGCGGCCCTTCGGGCATCAATCTCCAGAGCGTCTTGATACAGTTCATCAGCATTAACCTGGCCCTGATGCTCTTCAACCTGATCCCATTTCCGCCGCTTGATGGGTCTCGCGTTCTGGCCTGGTTGCTGCCGCGCCGATGGGCTATGAAGCTCGAACAACTGGAGCAATACGGGGGACCAGGCCTGATGCTGGGGTTGTATCTTCTGTCCAGGTTGGGCGTGCTCGGGATGGTTATGGGTCCGCTCATGAACTTCATGTTCCGGGCACTCCTGGTCTACTGATGGAGCGGATGGCGATGCCCGTCCGCTATCGCGTCGAACAGTTCCTGCGAGCCCTGACTGCCCGGAGGGTGATATCAGAAGAGAGAATCGAGCACGTAGCGAGGATTCTGCCGCCGGAAGCCCGTGCCTTGTTCGCTCGACAGGCTCCTGAGGACCAGCGCCACGGCCTGGCTGTGTACGATGCGCTTCGCGATAGAGGTCATACGTGCGAAGCTCTCCTGGCAGCTGCTCTGCTGCATGACGTTGGGAAGGCCGCTGCTCAACTCACCCCGTGGGAGCGAGGGCTCTTCGTGTTGACCGAGCGCTTGGCGCCACGTCTACTCGACAGTATCACTCGGAGTGAGGACAGGGATTGGCGTGGCCTTATCAGCCGCTATGCCAGACATGCTGAGATTGGCGCAGACTGGGCAGAGGAGGCTGGGTGCTCACCGCTCACTGTCGAGCTCATCCGTCGCCACGAGGAGCCACTGAAGGAATGTCGGACGGACGTAGATCGGTTGCTCGCAGCGCTGCAGACAGCGGATGGCGCCAACTAGGGATAGGCAGCGTACACCTTCTGTCCTGTTCATAACGTCTAGCGTAGAGAGGAAATGGTATTGTGAGTTCTAATCGAGTTGCGATCATTGGTATCAATGTCCTCAGTAGCTCCATTGCTCTTGGGCTGCAAGAGCAAAAAGAGCCTGTTGAGATCATCGGCTATGACGCCGATCGAGCTAAGGCTGATCTGGCCAGAGTACGAGGCGTCGTTGACGAGGTGCGGCGGGAGCCGGGACCGGCCTGCGAAGGGGCCAGCCTGGTCATCGTCGCTGAGCCCCTGGCTGATATCGAGAAGACGTTTGCTGCCCTCTCGTCTTTCCTGGAAGAAGGAGCCGTCGTCACCGATACCGCCCGTCTGAAAGCCCCCGTGCTGCGCTGGGCCGAGGATCACTTGCCGGAGCGCGTCTCCTTTGTGGGCGGGCATCTCATCCCCAACCCGGCCGTGGTTGGTATGCAGTCCCTCGAGGGGAGGGGTGAAGCTAGCAGCGACTTGCTCAAAGAAGCTCTCTATTGCTTCACTCCATCGCCCACCACGTCGAGTGCCGCAATCGACGTCTGTACCTGGCTAGCTTATGCACTTGGCATGCATCCCTTCTTCATCGACGTAACGGAGCACGACGGTTTGCAGGCTGGCGTTGAAGGGCTACCTGAGCTGTTAACTATTGCACTCCTGAGGGCCACTGTTGACAGGCCTGGCTGGGAGGAGATGCGCAAGTTCGCCGGTCATCGCTTCGCCACTGCTACTGAGGGCGTCGATGACGTCTCGAAACGCCATTCTTTGTTCCTTAATCGTGAGCATGTCATCCATCGGCTCGACGCGCTCATAGAAGAGCTGATATACCTGCGCACTGTGCTACAGGAGGCTGACGAAGAGGCCTGGGCGGAGACATCGGCTGCGGCTGCAGAGGGCCGATCAGGATGGATGAAGGATCGGCGACAGGGCATATGGGCCAAGGAAGGCACCTTCGACCGAAAGGATGTGCCCGGTGCTGCTCGGCAGCTCGGACGGATGATCTTCGGTAACCTGGCCTCCCGGATCGCGCCAGATTCGGAAGAAGCGGAGGAGAGATAGCGCTGTAGAGAAGCCTCCTCAGTTAAGACACCTTGGTCGAGTCACTCCGCATCCTTATGGTCGCACCGACGTCCTTCTTCCTGGACTATGGGTGCCACGTACGGATTCTGGAGGAGGCGCGAGCGCTTCAGCGGCTTGGTCACCGTGTGACCATCGTCACCTACTACCTGGGCCGGGACCTGCCCGACCTGGAGATCATACGCACGAGACCGACACCTTGGCGGGCTGACTACGAAGTCGGTTCCTCACTGCACAAGATCGCTTTCGACATCTTCTTGTCGTGGACCGGTGTCAAGACGGTGTTGAATCGTCGCTTCGATCTAGTCCACGGGCATCTTCACGAAGGAGCGTTGATCGGCTACGTGTTGAGCCGTCTCAAAGGATTGCCCCTTGTGGGTGATTTCCAGGGCAGCATGACCAGCGAGATGGTGGACCATCGCTTTCTCGACCCTGATCAGCCGTGGTACCGGTGGATCCGGCTCCTGGAATGGCGGATCACTCACTTGCCCGACGCTGTCCTCACCAGCACACAGATGACGGCGGTTCTTCTGGAGCAGGACTTCGACTGTGCAACTGCACGCGTCCATCCGGTGCCGGACTCCGTCAGCCTGGATTTCTTCCGACCCGACGTCCTGAGCCCCGGCGACGTGGCGGAACGTCTGGCGCAGCTGGGTATCCCGCCTGGGCGTCCAATCGTCGTCTATCTCGGCCTCCTGGCCGATTACCAGGGCACCCCTCACCTGGTGCGGGCTGCTCACTTGCTCAAGCAGCGTGGCGTAGATGCTCACTTTCTGATTATGGGTTTCCCGAGCGTGGATCACTACCGTGAGATGGCAGCGCAGCTGGGTATCGGGGATCGGGTGACGTTCACCGGGAAAATCCCCTATGAGGACGCCCCGGCAAGCCTCGCGCTGGGGGACATCGCAGTAGCTCCGAAATTGTCCGCTACCGAGGGCGCGGGAAAGATACTCAACTACATGGCCATGGAGTTGCCCACGGTTGCTTTTGACACCCCGGTTAGTCGGGAATATCTGGGGCCTCTGGGGGCCTACGCTGCGCCGAATGGCGATCCTGGCGCGCTTGCCGATGCCATTGGCGATCTCCTGGGGGCGCCTGATCGATGTCGTGACATCGGCCGGAGCCTTCGCGAGCGTGCTCGTCGGCACTTCTCGTGGGATCGAGCCGGACGCCATCTGCTTAAGGTTTACCATACTGTCCTGGAGTCAGCTTAGGTCTGCGCTGGTGACGGGCGGAGAAGCTAGGGGGCTAAACACCTATGGAGTTTCCTTCCCGAATTAGAGAGCTGTGGCAGTATCGCGAACTGATTCGCAATCTGGTGGTGCGTGACCTCAAAGTTCGCTATCGAAACTCTGTCCTCGGCATCATCTGGTCCTGGGCTAACCCATTGCTGATGATGTTGGTCTTCACTGTGGTCTTCAATTTCCTCTTCACTCAGTCCAATTTGAAGCATTTCCACGTTTTCCTGCTGTCCGCTTTGCTGCCCTGGCAGTTCTTTTCCCAGTCAGTGACCGAGGCAACCAACAGCATCGTTGGCAATGCACATCTGGTTAAGAAGGTCTATTTTCCCCGTGAGGCGCTGCCGGTGTCGATCGTCCTGTCGAATCTGGTCAACTTCGTCATCGCGCTACCTGTTTTCTTTGGTCTGGCGATTGTCTCTGGTGCCCCTCTCACGCCATGGGCGCTGTTGCTCCCCATTCCTATCCTTGTGCAGGTCATGTTCAGTCTTGGTATCTGCTTGATCTTGTCCACTCTCAACGTATTCTACCGCGATACGAGAATCATCCTGAGTGTGGCGATGCAGGCCTGGTTTTTCTTGACGCCGGTCTTCTACCCTATCACTCGGATAGGACGGGAGAAGACGCTCTTTGGCCTTACCTTCGATGCTCAGCTCTGGCTCCGTCGGCTGAATCCGATGGCCTCAGTCATCGCCTCTTATCGCGATCTGCTGTACTGGGGAACTTACACGGGTCTGGACTTCCTGCTCCGTACGGCTCTCACGTCATTAGTGGTGCTCGTCATCGGTTACCTGGTCTTCCTGCGCTATAGCCCCCGCTTCGGTGAAGAGGTGTAGCAACAGCTAGCCCCCTGCCCGTATCCGCAATCGGACACCGGATCAGTGGTGTTCCTGATTAAGGTCGTGGTCGCTGGTCAAGTCAGACTGTGCTGACTTTCATGGAATCTCTTAGCTTTGTCGATGTTGTGGTCTTCTCGCCAGCCAGGGCATCGGATGATCGCCCGGCTTTCACTTACCACGTGCCAGAAGCGCTGGATGGCTGCATTGAGACGGGGTCATTGGTTGTGGTTCCGTTCGGGAGCCGTCGGCTGTACGGAGTTGTGGTGGGTCTGAGCGATCGACCTCCCGTCCCAGAGACGCGCCCTGTTGAGTCGCTGGTTGATCCGAAGCCTGTTCTCACAAGGGAACAGATCGCGCTGGCCCGCTGGATGCGCGACGAGTATATGGCGTCTCTGTACGAGTGCCTGGAGTTGATGCTTCCGCCGGGTATGGTCGGCCATGCCGACCTCAAAGTTCGCCTCGGAGCCGACATCCCTGAAGATGCCGCCAATACCGACGCCCAAGCCGACCTGCTGGCCTACCTTCGCCGGCACGGTCCCCTGCGAGGGACGCAGTTGGATGCTGCGATGGGGGGCGTCGACTGGCGTGCGGCCTCGGAACAGCTGGCACGTCGCGGCATTGTGATCCGGGAATCCTTCCTTGCGCCCCCACGGGCACAGCCAAAGCACGTCGACACTGTACGGTTGATTCGTGAAGCGGATGAAGAGGCCGGTCTAGAGGGCCTCCGCAGCGAGTGCTATCCCCCAATTCTCGACCTGCTCAGGGAGGAGAGCGGTCCGGTGGCAGCGCGCCGGGTCTGTGAAGAGACTGGCTGCAGCCGTTACCA
>CAZQXX010000011.1:6259-8024 GCA_964597105.1 uncultured Anaerolineales bacterium | reverse complement strand
GCGGTCCGGTGGCAGCGCGCCGGGTCTGTGAAGAGACTGGCTGCAGCCGTTACCATCTTAACAAACTGGAGGAACGGGGTCTGATTGCTTTTGACACCGAGGAGGTCTGGCGGGATCCTCTCTCCGACGAAGTATTCGTGCCCACATCCCCGCCGCCCTTGACCTCAGATCAGCAGGCTGTCTGGAAGCCCATACGCCAGGCAATCTCCAGATCTGAGTCTCGGGTTTTCCTTGTCCACGGTGTGACGGGTTCTGGCAAGACGGAGCTGTACCTTCGAGCTGTTGCGCAGGTGTTGGATCAAGGGCGTAAGGCCATCGTGCTCGTTCCGGAGATATCCCTCACGCCCCAGACGGTGGCGCGCTTCGCCGGGCGCTTCCCAGATGACGTCGCGGTGCTCCACAGTGCCCTCACCGATGGGGAGCGCTACGACACCTGGCGTCGCGCCAGAGCAGGCCTCATCGAGGTGATCGTTGGGCCCCGTTCAGCGCTATTCGCCCCGCTATCACCTCTGGGTCTGATTGTGCTGGACGAGGAACACGATGATAGTTACAAGCAGGAGGCTCCACGTCCCCGCTATCATGCTCGTGAGTCGGCGCTTGAGCTCGCCCGTCTGAACGATGCGACGGTCATCCTGGGGTCAGCCACGCCGAGCCTTGAGTCGTATCACCGTGCTGAACAGAGCGCGTTTGAGTTACAGGAAATGCCGCGCCGAATTATGGGCCACACTCGCCGCCTGCAGGAGCTTCAAGCTCGTTACCACGTTCCCGCTATCCGCTATCAATCCTTGGATGATGAGGCGAATGAGGCGCGCTATCTTCCCCTGCCTCCAGTGCACGTGGTGGATCTGCGAGCTGAGTTACGTGCAGGTAACCGGTCCATATTCAGCCGCGCTTTGCAGGGAGCGATGGATGAGACCCTGAGCCGGGGCGAGCAAGTGATTCTGTTCCTCAACCGGCGCGGGGCTGCCACTTTCGTCTTGTGCCGTGATTGCGGTTTCGTAGTCCGCTGCCCGCGTTGTGATGTGCCACTGACGTATCACAGCTCTCACGCACGGCTGGTCTGTCACCACTGCAACTACCGCGAGTCTCAGCCAGACCGCTGCCCCCAGTGTGGTGGACGTCGCATCCGCTATTTCGGACTAGGGACCGAGCGGGTCGAGCGAATGGTGCGTGAGCGCTGGCCTGACGCTCGGTTGCAGCGCTGGGATCGTGATACTGCCCGCACCCATGCAGCTCATGCGAACATCCTGAAGCGCTTCGCCGCCGGTGCCGCTGATGTGCTCATCGGCACGCAGATGATTGCCAAGGGGCTGGATCTGCCACTCGTCACTTTGGTTGGTGTCATCTCTGCGGATACAGCGCTCAATCTTCCTGATTTCCGTTCGGGCGAGCGCACATTTCAGTTGCTTGCACAAGTTGCTGGTCGGGCGGGACGCGGCTTGCTGGGGGGGCGTGTCGTCATCCAGACCTATCATCCCGACCACTATGCGGTCGAGGCTGCTTCTGAGCACGACTATGATTCCTTTGCCAGACAGGAGTTGGCCTTCCGTCGCGAACAGGGGTATCCTCCGTACAGCCGCTTGACGAAACTGATCTATGAGGATACCGACTATCACCGCGCCCGGGCCAATGCGGAGCAGTTGGCTGAGGTGTTGCGGGGCGCGCTGGCCCGCGATGGATTGCCCACCACGAACCTGATAGGTCCAGCACCTCCCTTCTTCGCTCGTCTGCGAGGACGGTACCGCTGGCAGATTCTCCTGCGCCA
>CAZQXX010000011.1:2884-6159 GCA_964597105.1 uncultured Anaerolineales bacterium | reverse complement strand
TATCGCGGCGCTCCTCAATCGTTGTCCCTGGGTTCGATTGATGTTATAATCGATTCAGATGCACGTGCATCTGGCGTTGACGGATATCGAGGGAGTGGACTATGGCCATGAAAATTACGGAGTCGATGGACTTGACCCAGGCGCTCCAAACGCTCAAGTGGCTTGACCAGGAGCGTCGCAAGGACAAAGCTACTATCGCGAAGCTGGAGGAGCGGTTGCAGGAGCAGCAGCGAATGCTGAGCCGACAATCGGCGCAGATTCAGGAGCTGCAGTCCTCCTTAGGGGGCGTCGAAGGGGGGCTCTCAAAGGTCGACGAGTTCGAGCAGATGGTCTCGAACTACAAGAAAGAGATCGCCTATCAGCTTGAGCAGAGAGACGACGCCCGTCGCAAAGAACGGGACGAATCCGCACGCTTGCGACAGATTGAGCACGAGGCGATGAAGGAGCACCTCAGCCGTCTGGAGAAGGAGCTTCATGTGCTACCTCGTTACGATGAGCAGATAGCCATCGTTCAGGCTGAGGAGGAGCGTCTGCTGGATCGGATCCAGGCCATGGAGGCGGCAGTGGCGGACCTGGACAAGCAGCTCGAGGAACCAGCAAAGGCTGTGTCCTATCTGGAGGAGCGCCGCCGCGCCGATCATCGCCGTCTCACCGAATTCGAGCAGGAGATCCCCGATCTGCATAGAAAGATCGACAGCCTGGCGCAGAAGCTCCCGCTCTTGGAACAACAGATACACAAGCAACGGTCTCGTGTAGAACAGGCTATTCAATCAGCACGGAAATACGAGGAGCCAATCGAGGAGCTCCGCATTGCCAACTTCCAGCGAGATCAGAAAATGGACCAGTACCTGACCCAGGGCAAAGAGGTAGCCGAGCAGCTGGAGCGTCTGCGGGAGCAGACGCACGTCTTCATAGAGCGAAGGCAGCAGGTCAAGAGGGCTCTCAGTAATCTCGAGAAATTCAAGGAGCGCATCGAGAGACATCAAGATGAAATGGTGGAGAAGCAGCGTATTGCTGAAGAGCGAATCCAGCGAGAATGGGAAGAATGGCAGACAGCCCGGGCTAAGGAATTCAAGAAGCAGGAAATCATCCTTCAGCAGCGTTGGGATGAGCAGGAGGGGATCGACGTTAAGCAAGAGAGGCGCCTGGAGACATTGGAGGCCGCCATGGGCCTCTATCGCGATCAGCTCAGGGCATTGTGGGAGACCCATCGCGCCGACGCTGAGAGTCTTCTGAGCGCTGCTCAGGATGTGTACGGAGAGCTGGTTGCTCCGATCGATGAGCAGCTAGCTATCCTGCGCGGCGAGTGAATCGGGACGGAGGTATGCACGTTGTCGGAACCGCCGGTCACGTAGACCACGGCAAGTCCGCTCTGGTTCTGGCTCTCACCGGGATCGACCCTGATCGGCTCCGGGAGGAGAAAGAGCGTGGTCTGACCATCGATTTGGGGTTCGCCTGGCTTACGCTTCCCAACGGCGAATCAGTGGGGATTGTCGATGTGCCCGGTCACCGCGATTTCATTGAGAATATGCTTGCCGGGGTAGGCAGCATTGATGCGACGCTTTTCGTCGTTGCTGCTGATGAGAGTGTCATGCCGCAGACCCGGGAGCACCTTGCTATCCTGGACCTTCTCGGCATCGATGCAGGAGTCGTCGCGCTAACCAAGGTCGATCTCGTGGAGAGCGAGGAGTGGCTCGACCTGGTGGCAGAGGACGTCCTTGAGACTCTGGAGGGGACGGTGTTGGAGGACGCCCCCTTCGTCCTCACGTCAGCGCGAACGGGGCGAGGTCTTGACGAGTTGTTGGCTGCATTGGAGAGGGTTCTGGGAGAGGCGGAGCCTCAGCACGTGTCTGGTAACCCCAGACTGTCTGTGGACCGAGTCTTCACCGTCAGTGGCTTTGGCACCGTCGTCACCGGCACACTGACCGGCGGCACCCTTCGGGTAGGGCAAGAGGTAGAGATACAGCCCTCGGGGCTAAGAGCCCGCGTGCGAGGTCTTCAGACCCACAAGGAAGACGTTGAGCGTGCCGTACCGGGGAGCCGGGTGGCGATCAACCTGAGTGGCGTAGACAAGGACGAGGTGGCGCGGGGGGATGTCGTCACGTCTCCTGGTTGGCTCCACGCGACGACGCTGGTGGATGTTCGGTTGCGCTACCTTCCTGACATCCTGTGGTCGGACCTGGGTCAATTTGCCCAGCGTCCTTTGCGGCATAATACGCAGCTCAAATTCTACACCGGCGCAACGGAGGTCATGGCGCGGGTCCGACTCCTGGGCAGAGAAGCGCTCTTGCCTGGTCAGACCGGTTGGGTTCAGCTGGAGCTCGAAGAGCCAGTGGCTGTCGTCAGGGGCGATCGGTATATTGTTCGGCTGCCGTCCCCTGCCACAACCGTCGGGGGAGGCATCGTGGTCGATTCTCATCCCGGCCGGAAGCATCGCCGATTCCGCTCTGAGGTCGTTGATCGCCTGGAGACGCTGGCAGAGGGAAGCCCGTCGGGAGTCCTGCTTCAAACAGTTAAGCGAGAGGGGCCCATCCCCGTTCCGGATCTATTCGAGGCCGCGAGGCTTGGAGAGGATGCTCCGGAAGCCTTCGTCCATCTGCTGCGCGAGGGCCAGGCTGTCCTCCTCGGAGGCGAGGAGGATCAGGCAGCCCTGAGCAGGGAGCAAGTGACGTCGAAGCGGCAACTGGTGGTCAGTGGCGAGTGGTGGTCCAGACTGGTAGCTCGCGTCGAGGACGAGCTGTCAGACTTCCATCAGTCGTTTCCGTTGCGACAGGGGATGCCCCGAGAGGCGCTGCGCAGCAGTCTCCGCATGACGCCCCGTGTTTTCGATGCCCTGATGGCTCAGGCGGACGTGGAGGAGGTCGTCGTTGACGAGGGTGCTGTCGTGCGATTGCCCTCCCATACCGTCCAACTCACGGCGGAGCAACGGCAGAGAGTGGAGGAGTTGCTGAATCGCTTCCGCGAGGAGCCGTACGCGCCCCCGTCGGTGAAGGAGAGTGTGGAGCTGGTGGGCGAGCCGGTGCTGAATGTGCTGCTCAAGCGCCAGGAACTGGTACAGGTCTCCCCAGACGTTCTGTTTCTCCCGGAGACCTACAAGGAGATGGTCCGGCGGATTGAGGACCGGATCGAAGCTCAGGGTAGCATCACACTGGCTGAGGTCCGGGACATGTTCGGCTCCAGCCGCAAGTACGTCCAGGCCCTGCTGGAGCACCTGGACGAGGTGGGGGTAACCAAGCGGGTTGGTGACAAGCGCGTTCTGCGCTAACGCCGGGTGC
>CAZQXX010000011.1:1370-2784 GCA_964597105.1 uncultured Anaerolineales bacterium | reverse complement strand
CCTTCCATCTGACGCTTCATCTGTTCAAGTCGCTCGATGATCTCCTTCTCGTAGCCGTGTCCCTTTGGTTTGAACCACTCCGCATCGATTCCCTCCGGTAGGTATCGCTGGTTCACCCACCCTTCGGGATAGGCATGCGGGTACTTGTACCCTTCATGCTCTCCCATTGTCTGCTCATAGTGCTGGCGCAGTGCGCCCCGGAATACGTCGCCCTTGTCGCGCAAGTACAGAGGTATCGGTCCCGTGCCGTGCTCCTTGACTTCGTCCAGCGCCTTCCAGTAAGCGCCCACCGAGTTCGACTTGGGTGCGGTCGCGAGGTACAGCGTCGCCATGCCTAGATGGTATTGGCCCTCGGGCATGCCCACCCATTCGAACGCCTGGGCGCAGGCATTGACCACCCGGATGCCGTTGGGGTCGGCCAGGCCAATATCCTCGGCTGCAAGGATGTACAGCCGACGAAGGATGAACCGCGGGTCCTCTCCGGCAGCGACCATCTTGGCCAGCCAATAGAGCGCCGCATCGGGGTCGCTCCCGCGCACGGACTTGATGAAGGCGGAGGCTGTGTCGTAGTGTTGATCGCCGGCCTTATCGTAGCGCAGTGCGCGCTCCTGGATTGAATCCTCGGCTACCTCCAGCGTGAGATGGATCACGCCTTCCTCGTCGGGGGGCGTGCTCTCGACGGCCAACTCGAGGGCATTAAGGGCGTCTCGGGCATCCCCCCCGGCCACACGCACCAAATGCTGGAGCGCCTCATCCTTCACCTGGATGGTTCGATCGCCGTAGCCGTGCTCCTCATCCTCGAGGGCGCGTTTCAGAATCCTCATCACGTCTTCATCGACCAGCGGCTCAAACTGGAAGATACGGGACCGCGAGACGAGGGGGCCGATGACCTCGAAGTAGGGGTTCTCTGTGGTGGCGCCAATGAGCACGATGGTTCCATCCTCCACGTGGGGCAGCAAGGCATCTTGTTGTGCTTTGTTCCAGCGATGGATCTCGTCGACGAAGAGGATCGTACGCTGACCGTACATTCCCAGGCGATCCTTGGCTTCCTTGATGATGCGTCGCAGGTCAGCCACCCCCGCCAGCACGGCGCTGATGGTCTCGAAGTGCCTCTCCGTCGAGTTAGCGACGATCATCGCCAGCGTCGTTTTGCCCGTGCCCGGCGGCCCCCAGAAGATCAACGAGGAGAAGAGTCGATCCGACTCGATGGCGCGGCGCAGTAGCCGCCCTTCACCGACGATCTGCTCCTGACCGACGAATGTCTTCAGGCTACGTGGCCGCATGCGTGCGGCCAACGGGGCCTGACGGCGAATCTGCTCTCTGCGACTGTGTTCGAACAAGTCATCCATCCTGATCTCACTCTCTATACTGGTGCAGACGGGAGGGTTTCTTCTGGTCAACTGATCATCTGTCC
>CAZQXX010000011.1:0-1270 GCA_964597105.1 uncultured Anaerolineales bacterium | reverse complement strand
TCGCCGGGCGGCGAGGTGCACAGCGCGGATCTTACTTGTCGACGCCTTGGTGGGCGTCAGGTGCTGCCCGGCCGGGGAGTGAAGGTCGGCTGCCTAGATTGAGTGGTTTCTCACGGCTTGGAACAAGGATGGCTGCAGCAGGACATCCACCGCCGTCGCCGCCAGCGCCTTGGCGGCGTCAATCATGGCGCGGTGTCCCTCCTCCGAAGCAGCAGCCTCGGCGAATTCTGTCGAGTGTCCCACCATGTCGTCCGGGCCAATGCTGATGTACGGGTGAATGGTGGCGGTGATATGGCTCACATCTCCCATGTCGGTCGAACCGATGTGCGCGGCGGGATCGACGTCTTCGAACGACCAGCCGAGGGATTTCAGGTTCTCCTCGAATGCCTTCGCCAGGGATAGGTTCGTGCGGAGCGATCGATAGGCACCTTGCATGTCCATCTCCACCTCGGCGCCTGTAGCGAGGGCGGCGGCTCGCGCGCAGGCCTGCACTCTTTCCAACAACTCGTCGCAGGCATCGTCGTCCAGGGCTCGAACATAGAACAGGGATGCGGAATAGTCAGGCACGATGTTGGGTGCGTCACCCCCGGCGGTGATGATGCCGTGGATACGCGCATCGTCCACGATGTGCTCGCGGAGTGCGTTTATATTCTGGAACGTCAGCAGCGTCGCGTCCAGCGCACTGATCCCCTTCTCAGGATGTGACGCTGCGTGAGCAGATTTACCGAAGAACTCGATGAAGAGCTTTCGCCGTGCCAGAGCGTGCTTCCACAGAATGGTACGTGATGACGGGTGGACCATCATAGCCGCGTCTACGCCATCAAACACGCCGGCCTCCGCAAGGATGACCTTGCCGCCGCCCCCTTCCTCCCCGGGCGTTCCGATCAATTGCACGGTGCCGGGCACCCGGTCCATCACCCGCCGCACCGCGAGCGCTGCTCCCAGGCTGGCAGCGGCGATGAGATTGTGCCCACAGGCGTGACCGAGCTTGGGCAGCGCGTCGTATTCGGCCAGGAAGGCCACCACAGGCCCCGGTTGTGAGCCGGCGTACGTGGCCTGGAAGGCCGTCTCCAGACCGGCGATCGGCATCTCGAGCGCAAATCCGGCACCTTCTGCTGCCTCAGCCAACCGCCTGGACGCATCGTACTCCTCGAATTTCGTCTCCGGATTGCGATGAATCCGCAGAGACACATCAACCAGCATGGCCTCCAGCTCGTCGATGATGTCACTGATCGCCATCTTCACCGCGGCTACGGAATCTCCAGCCATT
>CAZQXX010000010.1:0-29629 GCA_964597105.1 uncultured Anaerolineales bacterium | reverse complement strand
AGGATCGCGCCACGATCCTGGAGACGATCGCAGAGAACGCCGGGTGGCGGCGGCGAGATGATACGCCGGTCCTGTCGGTGGACAGCGCCGTGATATGGGCGTCGCACCAGGACGGTGGCCTGTGGTCGATCGGCGGGTACGGATCGGGAGGCATGGCGCAGCGGTATGACCCGGGCTCTGGCGAGTGGATGACCTATACGACGTCGTTCACGCCGGTGATCGAGTACCCGATGGACGGCTGCTACGGTCTCAACGATGTGGGCGAGGAGATCGTGGTCCTGTTCCCGGACACGCTGGTGACGGACACGCTCCAGGTGTTCAATATCACCAGGCGTGAGTGGGGCACACGCTCGATCCCCCGCTTCTTCCCCGACACTTACGTGGGGCACTGGGGGTTTGACGTGGTGTCGCTGCTAGACAACCCTGCTCTGCGGCCCGGGATCGCAGACAAGAATATGTGCTATCTCTCGGGTGGCAACAACGTATCCCCAGGAGGAGGGACGACCAGGAATCTGTGGCGGTACGAGCCGGCGACGAACGAGGGGGAGTACCTGGAGTTCTTCCCCAGTGACGTCTGGTTCGGGTTCCACGCTTCATGGTATGTGCCCTGGATCGGGGAGAAGGGAGGGATTTGCGTGGCCGGCGGTGTCGATCACAACTATCAGATGAACAGCACGACGCAGTGTTATGACATCGGGGCGGACACCTTCAAGGGCTTGAACGCGGATCTGGGCGCGCTGCCAGAGCCGTGGTGGGGCATGGCGGACGGGTGGCGGATGACGGAGCAGGGGTACGAGCTGTGGATCGCGAACGGGGTGGCGGGAAACGGCACGCTGCTGCCGGCGTCGGCGTATTTCCGGCAGGGGATGGGCGACTTCGACTACGGTCCGCCGGTGCCAGATCCTCTGTACCGGCTGGAGGGGGACGGGTACGGCGATGTGTTCTTCACGTTCAACGGCGCGTGGAGCGGGCTCGCCGGTAGTCGGACCAGTCTGTGGTTGGAGGCGTGTCCCGGGTGCCATAAGATCTTCTTGCCGCTGACGTTGCGGGATGCGTAGGGCTAGGACGAGGGACGCCGGACTCACGCGGGTGACTTGCTGATGGGAGTCGCCGAGCGGCTCTTCGACAAGCTCCGGGCCACACACCCGGTTTGAGCCTCCAGCGGGGGTCCGGCTGCAGCGTGGATGAAAGCGGCTGGCCTGCGGTCAGGGCTGACCCTGCAGGTGGCGGCTGACCCTGCAGGTCGCGGCTGACCCATAGGGTCAAGTAGGCAGGAATGGAATCCTGCCCTACGAGCGTGCGGCAAGCGGGGGCCGCGGTCAGGGGAGGACGGTGACGTTGGCCTCGGCGCGGGTGACCGCGGCCAGGGCCTCGGCGCGGGGGCCGGTGTAGCGCAGGAAGTATAGGCCGCCCACGGCGTCGGTGGCGTAGATCAAGCCGTCCCTGACGATGGGGTAGCTGACCATCTGGACGGGATAGCTGCCCAGCAGGGTCCTGGGTGCGTCCTCGATGGCCTCCGGGACGAACTGACCGAGGCGCGCGGGCGCCGTGGGATCGCTCAGGTCGACGGCCTGGAGGCCAGCGGCGTACCAGCTGACCACGGCCACGTCGCCCACGACGAGGGGAGCGCGGGACGTGAAGACGCCGTCGGGCGGGTCGGGCAGGTCCTCACAGCGGTTCTCTGGCAGACGGAGGGTGGCGACGATCTCGGGATAAGCAGGGTCGGAGACGTCGGCCACGGCGAGGCCTTCAAAGGGGCAGTAGAGCATCTCGGACGTCAGGAGGACGTGGGAGGAGCCCTCCAGCGGCACCGCGGAATGGGTGTTGGGGAACCGGGCGGGTTGGATGCCACCGTCGGGGCCACGGACAATCCGGATCTGGGGCAGGTCGACGTCTGCGACCAGGAACCCTCCGTGCCACAGGGCGAGATAGGCCCGGGTCCCGTCCTGCGAGACGCTGAGGGAATGGAGGCGGCCGGTCACGTTCTCGTCGGCCCTGCTCCAGCGGGCCACCTCCCGGGGCTGGGCCGGGTCGGTGAGCTCGACGACGGTCAGATCCGGTGGGTAATCGTCGAAGCTAGCGATGAAGGCAAGGACGCGGGCGCCGTCGTGCCAGAGGTAGAGCTCGTTCGCCGGTTGGGCCAGCGTCATGGACCCGAGCAGCTGCGGGGTGGCACAGTCGGAGACATTGTAGGTGAACAGGCCCGCCTCCGACGAGAGATCGGCCACCACGAGGAGATCCAGATCCGGGATAGTGCGCAGCTCGACGGGCCGAGTCCCGGCGGGAAGGCCGAGGGACTCGAGCAGGGCCGGATGGGCGGGATCCGCCACGTCGACGATGGCGATTGCCGCGTGCCGGTAGTTGCCGACGTAGGCGCAGCGGTCCTTCAGAGCCAGGGATCCGTGCCAGCCGATGGTTTCGATGGCGTGGTGGCCAACGAGCTCGAAATTCCAGGCGGTGCCGGGGGCGGCGATAAGCTGCTCCGGCGGTGGGGTCGGCGTCGCCGTGGGCGCGGGTGTGGGGGAGGGCGTTGGCGTCGGCGTACGTGTCGGCGATGGCGTCACGGAGGGCGTCGCCGTTAGGGTAGGCTCCGGGGTCGGAGGGTCCACGGTGGGGGAGGCCGCTGGCTGCGTGGGCAGCGGCTGGGTGTCCAGCGAGATCGGCAGGATACCTGCGCAGGCGGACAGGGTGACGGCGGCGATCAGCAGGCTCCCCAGGCGGGCGGTTGATCTCACGATGTACTCCTCTGGCTTCGATCAGGGCTTTGTCATTCTCGATAACCTTGCGAAGGTTTGGATCGCGAAGGGCGTCGAGAGGTGGTGGTTGCGCCCCAGAGATTGGTCTGCTTGGGCATTTGCTGCGCAACCTTCGCAAGGTTTGGTTGAAAACGATAAAACCCCGGGCTTCGATATGGCTGCATTGAACGGACCCGCACAAGTGCTGGCGATGGACGGGGCGTCCGGTCGGAAGCGGTCGTCGCGCCCCAGCGATCGAGACGGGTATTTCGGCCGTCGCAAGTGCTTGCTTGGGGGAGATTATACCATACCTGGGGCCAGCTGAACCTGGGGCCAGCTGAAGACCGGGCAGGAGACAGCCAGGGGAGGTCAGCTCCAGGAAGTCAAATCGGGGGCTAATCCCCTGAGGACTCGTCCAGCTCGTCAAGGGCTATCTGTGCCGGAGCCCAGCTCTCGTGGTACCGAAGGGCGGTCTTGAAGTCCGACCGGGCGCCTTCAGGGTCACCCAGCGCCAGTCGGGCCTTCCCTCGCCAGTAGTAGGATTCCTCCAGATTACTCGCCGTGGCCAGAGTGGCGTCCGCCAGGGTGATGACGTCGTCGTAGCGCCCCACGGCGTAGTAGCTCTCGTAGGGACCGAACTGGTACCATAGCATGCGGTAGTGGAGGCCGAGCTGACGCGCGCGGTCGTAGGCCTCAGTGGCCTCGGCGTGGCGGCCCAGGGCGGTGAGGTTGGTGCCCATGGTGAAGTGGGAGAAAGTGACCCAGTCGGCGCAGTCGGCGTAGACGACGCACGAGTCGGGCGGGTTGGCCGCCTCGGCGCGGGCGTGCTCCAGAGCTCGTTCATACATAGCTTCGTCGTCGACGTCGGGGCCGAGAAGCTCGGCCAGGTCGTCCCAGCGTGCCGGCTCGTAGACCACGAGATAGAGCCGGTTGAACACGCGCCACAGCTCATCCAGCTCCCGGTAGCCGATGGTGACGTCGGGTCCGTGGAGCGAGTCGTACGTGATAAACTCCCGGGCACCGTCGTCGTAGCCGATGATGAGGCGGTAGTGACCGAGCTGGTCCCGGGCGTCGCGGACGTACCAGGTCTCGACGATGACGGGGAAGCCGGCGCGGACGAGGGCCTTGAGCCCGTCGAGGGAGCCGTTGACCCGCACGGTGGCGCCGAGGCCCAGGTCGCGTGTGTAGGCGGCCATCTCCCCGGGACTGACGTTCTTGTCCTCGGGGTCCGGCTTGAGCATCGGTGCGATCTGGGTCTGGGTCTCGCCGCGGCCCCAGCGGGACAGGGCCATGCCGAGGGTCGTCGGGCCGCAGTTGTTCCAGCCCTGGTGCTCGTGGCGCACTCCGCTCAGGGTGAAGGCCGGGGGAACGGTAGGGCTCGGTGTCGGCGACGGAGCCGGCGTGTCGGTGGGTTGCGGCGTCTGGGTGGGTAGGGGCGTCTCAGTGGGCGTCGGTGTCGGGCTGGGCGTCGGTGTCGGCGTCCGTCCGGGCGTCGGCGTCGGGCCGGGATCGGTCGGTGGGATGACGGCGGTGGGCAGGGTGTCCGGGTGGGACCGACGACGGAACTGGAGCAGGGGCTCGGGCAGATAGGTGGCGTAGCGGCCCGGGAGGGCCCGAATGAGGGGCGGCGTGGCCAACAGGCCCGCTCCGAGCAGCGCCAGCACGACGACCAGGATGAGAATCCGTGAGCGTTTCATAGAAATATCATACCCGGAACTAGTGTGACGTGCCAGTGAACGCGGAACGGGGAGAGAGGCTTCGGGAGTCCAGCGTGGTCCTCATCTGGGGACCGAGGCCCCAGGGGAAGATCACTCTCAGAGACTCCCGAAGTCGGTGAAGCGTCAGCCTCGGAGACGGTCTCGAAGCTCCTCAAACTCGGCCGGGGTGATCTCCCCGGCGGCGAGGCGGTGGCGAGCGATCGCCAGTGGCTCGGATCCCGACCGGGGCATGGTTACAGGCTGCTGCCCGGCGCGACGGACGAGCCAGACCGATCCGACGGCCAGGAGTGCTACCAGGCCGATGAAGAGGGTGATGCCGAACAGCGGGCCCAGCCATCCCAGGCTGCTCCATCCGCCCATGCGTCCCCAGCCTCCCCAACCCAAATTGTTGGCGCAGAATCCCATCTTGTCATTTCCTCCTTATAGCTGTGCGTGCGCGTTACGAGTCTATCTGATCGCGAATGGCTTCGTATGCCTCGCGACTGATCTCACCGCGAGCCAGGCGCCGGTCAAGCACCTCGCGGGCCGTGGACCGCCGGCTCTCACCGGACGGGGTTGTATCGCCTCCGCGGTTGTGCAGAAGCGCGCCGCCCCCGACCAGGAGGGCGACGAGGATGCCACCTAAGAGGATCAGTACCAGTAGACCGCCGAACATCATCATCGTGTGTTTGTCTCCTTCGTAATCATTCGTAATTCCCCCAGCGGGAAATGCCTCAGAGTGCCGGGCGCCCGCCTGCCCTGACCGTGCCCGATCGCGCGAGGAGGAGTGGTGCGCCTCGGACCGATTCTTTCAGGCCGTCGGCCAACGCCCGGCACGTTCCTTATTCTACGTCCTCATGATAGCGAGGTGGCGGGCTGGCGACCAGAGGGATTTGGCACAGGTTGCACCCCGCTGTTTGGCGGGGGTGGACGGAAGGTCACAGCTAGTGCGGCGGTGAAAGCGGTGCGGTCAACGAGGATGTCGGGGGCTCACAACGGGGATTGCATGGCGCCGTCGGATTGGGGGAGCTTGTGGCGCCGGTTGATCGCGGGCGGCGATGGAGACCTTGAGTTCCGGCTCTCGATGGTGTATACTGTCGTCATACGCGCTTCATTTTCGAAGATATGTCTTTTCTCTCCATTCCTCTTTCAGAACGCGGTTTGCCTGGCCTGCGGTGCTTGGCGTTGTATTCGAACAGGGATGAACTCGGCGACATTCGAGTGGGGTGTCTCGTCGAGTCCTTCGGGACGTCTGGGCGGTGCTGGCAGACGTGGAGGATGGAGGAGCTTAGTCGAGGTGTTCGGGGTTGTAGGCTGACGGAGTTGTGATGGGAAACGTGATACTGCGCACGAACGCGATACCGGTGTACGGGTTCTTGAGTGTGATCAACGCACAACGTCCTGAAGAAGCGACGGAGTGGGGAAAGGTTCTGGACTGCGGAGCGGGAGGACCGATTCCGCCGCTGGCCCTGTTCCGCGAGCATGGGTTCGAGAGCTGGGGAATCGATACGTCGGACGAGCAGCTGGAGCTGGCCAGGCAGTTCTGCGACGAGCAAGATATCGAGTTGAATCTGCGGAACGGCGACATGCGTCGCATCCCCTTCGAGGACAAGGCGTTCGATTACGTGTACGAGCATTACTCGATGTGCCACCTGAGCCATGAGGACACGGCCCGCGCCGTGGGGGAGATGTACCGCGTCCTGAAGCCGGGGGGACTTTGCTTCCTGGGCGTCATCTCGGCCGATACCTGGCCGAGGTCACTGTTTGGAGAGGAGCGAACGCCGGGTGAGTTCTGGGGAGAGGAGGACGGGGAGCTGACGCTGCACAGTCTGTTCACAGACGAGCAGGCGGACGCGCTCGCATCGGCCTGGGACATCGTGTCGAAGAAGAAGCACGTGCGGTACCTGCGGGAGGCGGCTCAAGAGACGTCCCCAGACGGGTGGATGGAGCTGCACAAGGAGGCGCAGGACGTGCCGAGGGATGCGTGGCGGGTGAGATACGAGAGGCGGGCGAATGCGTTTCGGTACGCTCACTTGTACTACTTCTTGAAGAAGCCACGCTAGATTACGAGAAGCTGTGGAGTGGAGGACCGGAAATCAGGCCGTGACGTGCTGGTGCAATGCGGCTGATCGGGGATGCCGAAGTCAGTCAGGAAGGAGAATGCGGTGTGCCGCCTGACGTCTTTCGGTCCATGGGAAAGGAGATACGAAGATGGAAAACAACAACCGTACCGTCTGGATCGCCGTCGCCGTCATCGTGGTCGGAGTGGTGTTGTGCTGCTGTCTGCTCATCGTCGCTGCGGCAGCCGCCGGGCTTTTGACGGCTGTCCCGTTCGGCGGGGCGACAGGCGTCAGCCGGGTGGAGGAGCGGTTGGAGCAGACGTTCCCGGTCGGCGAGGAGCCGACGCTGAGGGTCGACAACTTCGCCGGCGGCATCACCGTGCGCCGCGGTGGGGCCGGGCAGATCCAGGTCACCATCACGAAGCAGGGTGCGAGTCAGAGTGGATTGCAGCGGATCGCCGTCGACCTCAATGAGCTGGATGGAGGCTTGGAGATCCGGACATCTCGACTCGGCACGCCGGTCGACAGCGCCTCTGTGCAGGTTCAAGCCGTCGTCCCGGACGATGCCGAGCTTGAGCTGGAGACGAAGGCGGGAACGATCCGCATTGAGGCTCCCCGGGGTGAGATCGCGGCGCGGACGAACGCTGGTGACGTAACGGTGGACGACGCTGTCGGACCAGTCTCTCTGAGTACCGGCGCGGGCGCGATCGACTACGCAGGCGAGCCGAGCGGTCGGTGTCGTTTCGACAGCGGTGCGGGAAGCATCACCCTGCGGCTGCCCACCGACGTCGACGTGACGGTTGAGCTGGAGACGGGCATCGGCACCATCGACCTGGGCGGCTTCGACGTGGAGGGGGACGTCAAGCGGACGGCGGTGGACGGGGTGATCGGCACCGGCGAGGGTGCCACCATCGAGGCGAGCACGGGCGCGGGCACGATTACTCTCGTCCCGCGATAGCCCGGCGAAGCCGGGCCTGGAACGGAAGTAAGGGAAGGCGGTCGTCGCTGGGTCTATCCCTGGATCGGAGGGCTGCGACAGTTCGGGAAGGGGGAGGCGGCGTGGAGATCGAGTGCGTTGAGACGCCGAGTCAGTTGGAGGCCGTGCGGGCGCTGTGGATGGAATACTACCACTTCATCCTGGAGCGATACGGCGTGGATATGGGACACGACTACTTCCAGGCGGAGATGGCGGCCCTGCCTGGTCCGTACGCACCGCCGACGGGACACCTTGTGCTGGCGCGGGTCGGAGGACGGGTTGCGGGATGCGCCGGCTTGCGCCAGGTGACCCCGGAGACAGGGGAGCTGAAGCGGTTGTACGTGCGGCCTGGCTCTCGTGGCCAGGGTGCGGGGCGGGCGTTGGTGACGGCTCTCATCCACGCTGCCCGGGAGATGGGCTACACCCGGCTGCGGGTGCACACGGCACCGTTCTTGACGGAGGCGCTCGGACTGTATGGGGCGTTGGGTTTCGAGACGGTGGAGGGAGCCGGCCCCGGTGGGACTGGGGAGATGGTCATGGTGCTCGCGCTGGACTAGACGGCGATCGTGGTCCGTAGTGGGCGCGAATTTGACGGAGCTCTCCTGAGCTGGATCCCGGCATCGGCTATGGAAGCGCCAAGGGTGGAGAAGGCCCTTGGCGGAAGCCAAGGGAGGGATGTGTCCCCTGCTAGAGTTCGTCGTCGCTGCGTTCTTTGTCCTGCACGGCCTGGTTCACCTGCTGTACGTCGGCCATAGCTGGAGGCTGTTCGAGCTTCAGCCGGGCAAGACCTGGCCAGAGGGCTCGTGGGCTCTCTCAGCACTGGTGGGCGGTGGAGTGACGAGGTGGGTGGCGAGCGTAACTTACATCCTGGCGGGCATCGCTTTCGCGGTCGGCGGCGTCGGGCTGCTGGCGAAGCAGAGCTGGTGGTGCCCGGTGGTAGTGCGTGCGGCCGCGTTCTCCGGCGCGATGGTAATCCTGTTCTGGGACGGGAGGCTGGGGAGGCTGGACGAGCAGGGTGGGATGGCGCTTCTGATCAACGTCGCGATTCTGGTCGCTGTGGTGATGTTGCGCTGGCCGGACTTCTGGTTCTAGCTGGCGACTGGGCCGCGGTGGGAGATGGACCAAGCTTCCCAGATAACGGCGTGCCGGCTGACCACACCTCCCGATCTGAAGGGCCGATCGGACCGGGTGGCCCTTTATGCGTCGAGCTATGGGGTGATCGTGGAGCGCCACAGCCAGGTGACGGTGGCCAGGTCTGAGCTGTTCCAAGTAGACCCGTCTATGGAGGTGTGGGCGACGGGCGTGCGGTTCTTGTTGTCTATGAAGGGAGTTGATGATGGCTGACGTGAAGAGAGTTTCGACGCCGTACACGTATTCGTCCGCGGTTGTTGCCGGGGACACGGTCTACCTGGGATTGCACCGCGGGTTCGGCGACACCTTCTCCGAGCAGCTGGCGGACGTCTTCGACAGCCTCCGTGACACGCTGGGGGATCTGGGGCTGGCGCTGGAGGATCTGGTCAAGGTGAACGTCTGGCTGAAGCAGGTCGAGGATCTCCCTGAGATGGAGCAAGGGTTCCGGGGCTATTTCGAGGAAGGTCAGTTCCCGGCGCGGATGACGTCGACCACGGCGTTCATCGACGCGGATTGCCTGTTGATGATCGACGGCGTGGCGTACATGGGCACCTGACCAGGATCGGGCTGGGTCGATGTGGTGACGTACGAGCCGGCGAAAGGCGAGGAATACGACGACTTCCTGCGGCTGACGCGCGAGCACGGGGCGGCGTACCTGGAGCGGACCCTGGCGCTGATGGGGATGACGTGGGAGGCGTATGGCCAGCTCTTCAGGACGGTCGGTGAGGTGTACGGGGTGTACGAAGACCGGGAACTGGCGGGTTTCTACTGGGTGGAGGAGCGGGAGAGCGTTCTCCACCTTCACGGGCTGATCCTGAAGGAGGGGTTTCGGGGACGCGGCATCGGGACTCGGGTGCTGCGCGACTTGGAAGTGCGACACGGCGAGGGGGTGGCTGCCATCGAGCTGGGCGTGCACGAGTCGAACCGGAGGGCGAAGGCGCTGTACGAGCGGCGGGGATACGAGACGGTGAAGAGGCTGGATGACGTGAGGTTCGAGGTGATGCAGAAAGCGCTGAGAGTTAGCTGATGACGAGGGTGTCGGGTTACGAATAGCGATGGAGTGAGGGTTTGAGGAGGAGCCGTATGCCGACGATCGACATTGCGAAACAGGCGGTTCGTTACACGGAGGTGGGATCGGGCGACACGCTGCTGGTGTTCCCCGACCATCTGTACTCATCCCAGGCGTACGCCGATGAGATGGCGCATTTCTCCGACAGGTTCCATGTGCTCTCATTCGACTACCCCGGCACGGGCCGGTCGACGAGGGACGTCAAGTATCAGGATGAGGTGGCGTACGACCGGTGGAACTACCGGGCGGATTTCGCCTGTCACCTGCTGTTGGAGCTGGGTATCGATGCCTGCACGGTGATGGGAGCGGGGGGCGGCGCGCTGGTGGCCCTCCACTTCGCCGGCCGGCAGGCGGCGCTGCACGAGATAACGGTGCAAGGGGTGATCGCCGATAGCTTCCTGGCCCGGATGGACGGTCGGACGCTCCACCGGGCGCTGGACGTGCGGGAACACGTCTACGTGCGGAATGCCGGGGCACTGCGGGAGCAGCACGGCGATGACTGGCGGGAGGTGGTGGATGCGGACACCGCGTTCCTGCGGCAGATGGCGGATCGGGGCGGATACGCGCTGCCGGACTTCGTCCTGAACGCGATTCGGTGTCCGGTGCTCCTGACCGGCAGCTTGCAGGATCCGTTGACTCCGGGCGTTGCCGAGGCGTACGCGCGGATCTCGGGCATCGTCCCCGACTGCAGCGTGTATCTGGCGAGCACGTCGGGCCATCGGTATGGGGAGGAACACCCCTTGATGTGGACGGACCCGGACGGATTCCGGACTATGTCCGACATGTTTCTACAAAGGGGACGCGTACGGCTCGAGAAGTGAGGGACGGAAGGGAGAGGGAGCTCTGTACGGCGGCCCACCTGCGGTCGCATCTGTAGGCGAGGGCTGGTGGATGTGCGTATTTCTGTTGGCGAGACCGGAGCTTAACAGGAGGTGAGGCGGATATGGGTGGAGGAGAGAAGACTCGAGGGGCGTGCGTCTTCTGCGGGCGGACGTTGACGAGAGGGGGGCTGGTGAGGCATCTAGCGGCTTGCCCTGAGCGCCAGGAGGCGATCGAACGGGCGAACCAGCGAGCGGGGAAGGAAGAGACTCTCTACCATCTCCAGGTGCAGGAGGCCTGGTATGGGGATTACTGGCTCCATCTGGAGATGAGGGGTTCGGCAAGGCTGGGCGATCTGGATGACTACTTGCGAGCTATCTGGCTGGAATGCTGTGGGCACCTGAGCCAGTTCTCGATTGGAGGCTGGGAGGGCGACGAGATCCCCCAGAGGAAGCATGCCAAAGAGGTCTTTGAACCGGGGCTGGAGCTGACGCACATCTATGACTTCGGGACCTCGTCGTTCACCACGATCAAGGTGGTCGGGATGCGTGAGGGGAAACCGCTGACGCCCCATCCCATCGTGTTGATGGCGCGGAATGATCAACCGGAGCATACGTGCATTGAGTGCGGAAAGCCGGCGACGTGTCTCTGCATGGAGTGTCTGTACGAGGAGGATGAGTGGGGCACGTTGTGTGATGAACATGCAGAGACACATCCGCACACGGATTATGAAGACCCGGTGCCGTTGATAAACTCGCCGAGGGTGGGGATGTGCGGCTACTGTGGGCCGGCAGAGCCGCCGTATTAGGTCTTGGGGAGAACGGCGGTGCGGGCAAGGCTGACCCGGCTAGACAGCGCCCCCCTGAGAGGCAGCGGCGGCCCTGCGCGCCGCCGCTGCCGGAATTGGATTAGTTTCGCTGAAGGAGGTCTTGATGGACCACGACGAAGCGCATGGGGATGAGGGATATCGAATCGTGGCCCGGGTGATCAAGCAGGAGGGGCACTGCATCGCCGGTCACCAGGTGGGGGACGAGGTGGTGTTTGACGGGATGACGGTGCAGGGAGAGGTCTGCATCCACGCCCTGTACAGCTTCCTGCCGAAGGTGTTCGCGATGCGGTATGGGGCCGAGTTCCCGTGGCTGGACGACCCGGACGTGGCGACCCACGCGTGCCCGGACGCGTGGAATCCGGTGGTGTTTGAGATCCGGCGGGTGCGCGAGGACGAGACTGACGGTCCATGACGGACGCGTTTCCGCTTCCGGAGGGGTTCGAGCAGCGGATCGTCTCCGTCTGGGGGGATGAGGGGGTCGGGTGGCTGGAGCGGCTGCCGGCGCTCGTCCGGATGTGCCAGGAACGATGGCGTCTGTCGATCGAGTCGGTGGTCCGCGATCTATCGTACAACCTCGTGGTCCTGGTGGTGACGGCGGATGGCACCGAGGCGGTGCTGAAGCTGGGCGTGCCGAACCCGGAGCTGCGGACCGAGATCGCGGCGCTGCGGGCCTTTCAGGGTGGTCCCGTGGTGGGTCTCCTGACGGCCGACGTTGATCTGGGCGCGCTGCTGCTGAGGCGCCTGGAGCCGGGCCGCCCGCTGTCTGACGTGGAGAGCGACGAGGAGGCCACGGTGATCGGCGCTCGCACAATCCGCGACCTGCCCGTGGCCGAGCCGTCGGCGCACGAGTTTCCGACCGTGGGCGACTGGGCGCGGGCCTTCGAGCGGCTGAGGGCCTGGTTCGACGGTTCGACGGGTCCGCTGCCGGGAAGGATGGTAGATGGAGCGGAGCACTTGCTGCGGGATCTGGAGGCGTCGAGCTCGCGCAGGATGCTGCTCCACGGCGACCTGCACCACGACAACATGCTCTTCGATCGAGAGAGCGGGTGGACGGCGATCGACCCGAAGGGCGTCATCGGCGATCCAGCCTACGAGGCGGCGCGCTTTCAGCACAACCCGATCCCCGGTTTCCTGGCCATGGACCGTCCCCGCGAGGCGGCTCGGCGCCGGGTGACGATTATGGCGTCGATCCTGCAGGAGGATAGACGGCGGTTGCTGGCCTGGGCCTTCGTCGACGCGGTGCTCGCTGCGTGCTGGAGCATCGAGGACAGAACCGACTGGCGATACCACCTGGCCTGCGCCGAGGTGTTTGAGGGCCTCGTGTAGACGATGATGCGGACACCTTCATCTGCGAGGAGCCGGGGTGCGCGGCGTCGGATCTGGCAGTCATCGTCGAAGAGGCGGGCACGTGAGTGGGCTGTTCCAAGACACCTGGTTCTGAGGTCGCTCACAGAAGGAGTCCAACATGAAGCGGCAGAGGAGTCGGGTAGGTGGCGGCATCGGCATTGGGGTTGCGATCGGGGTGGCATTGGGTGCTGCGCTGGACAACGTGGGGGTAGGCATCGCGATAGGGATCGCCATAGGGGCTGCGATCGGGGTAGTGTGGGATCAGCAACAAGAGCAAGAGGACGGCCCGAACGACGACTCCGAGGCATCGGGCGAGACGGTCGAATGAGAAGGCCGGCTGCTTTGGCTTGACCATGGTTCGGTAGTGCAAGGATCTGTAGCTCGACGACCCGAAGGTGCCCGCGGCGCCCACGCCTTGTCCTGAACTCAATCAGGTCTCCCGTGTGCCGGTATCGAGGGTCCAGGAGATCCAGGGCGATCGCCTTGTTGGCGCGTGCAGATACGATGAGCAGCCTTCGTCTATTGGGAGCTTGAGATTCTGAAGAAACAGCCTACGCCTGCCTTCCGATGCCCGAAGAACCGTTGCGTGGTCGAAAGGAGGAAGTTGGTGAACGACGGTGGCCTGGACTATCGGCGTTATTTCTGGCAGGGAGACGATGAGGCTGCGCTCCGTGCTGCTGGAGGATACGGAGCAGACCTTCGCGGACCGGCTCGACAGCCAGACGCGACGGGTCCTCCAGCTGGGTGTGGAGCTGCCCACGTCCGTCGAGCTCCTGCAGTCGTCGCTGGAGAAGTACGTGGGTTGCAAGGACGCCGACGGCGTGATTATATTCGTCGTCGAGACCCTGGACGGGGAGAACGTCGGGGGCATCTCCTACCACACCCGCGACCGGAAGAACGGGACGTTCAGCTTCGGGATCGTAGTTGGTCGTGAGCATCGGCGGAGAGGGTATGCTGAGGAGGCCGCACGAATTCTGCTGAGATACGGCTTCTGGGAGCGACGGTATCAGAAGTGCAACTCTGCCTGCGCGTACGACAATGAGGCCTCGATCCGGCTCCACAAGAGCCTCGGCTTCGTGGAGGAGGGGCGGCGGCGGAGACAGGTGTTCTATAGCGGGGAGTATCATGCCGACATTCTGTTCGGGATGACGCGGGAGGAGTTCCAGGCGCTGGAGAGGGGATGACGGGATCCAAGGGTCTCGGCGGGACCGATCGTCCTGACCTGACGATTCTCGAGCGGTCACCGGCCGACCTGGAGGCGTATGAACGGGTCTCCATCGCCTTCCTCGTGACGTCCCGGCTGCGGGTCGAGCCGATGGATGGTGGGCTGGGAGGCCTGGCGCTGGTCGAGGAGCGGGTCGAAGAGCCGTACGTGAGGGACTTCGACGAGGAGGAGAAGCCCACGGACTGGTCCGAGCGGTGGGACATCTCGCACTGGGGCGTGCTGGCGGCGTTCCAGGGAGCCTCTCGGGTTGGAGGCGCGGTGATTGTCTGGCGAACGCCGGGTGTGCGCATGCTAGAGGGGCGGAGCGACCAGGCTGTCCTGTGGGACATTCGGGTCGTCTTGGAGCACCGAGGGCAGGGTGTTGGCTCGATGTTGTTCGCTCGGGCGATGGACTGGGCGCGGGAGAGAGGGTGCTCGGTGCTCAAGGTGGAGACGCAGACCATCAACGTGGGGGCGTGCCGGTTCTACGCCAGGCAGGGATGTGAGCTTCGGACCATCCGGTCGAGGGCCTACGCGGACGCGCCGGACGAGGTTCAGCTGTTGTGGTACAGGGAGCTGGCCCCCACGGTAACGACCCTCTGACAGGTTGAACTTTGAGGGTACAAGGGAACTGTGAGACCGAATGAGGCGCACAGCCGCGGCACTGCGAGCTTCGTCGCGCCGCAGTTGTGCAAGCTACCTCTGGCCAATGGAGTCATCAGACGCCGTGCGCCCTTGGCGACGAACGCATAGGCTCGAAGGAACGAAACAGTTGGTTCTCAGGCCAGGTCTTCCTCCACCTACGGCTGAGGGCTGTTGATCAGGAAGTAGCCGAACCCCACGGCGAAGAAGAGATAGATGAGCACGGCAGCCCATCCCAGGGGGTTGAGTACGCCCGTAAGCGTGGCCGTCACCGTGACCACGAACCCGATGGCATCGTAGATGCAGAGTCCCAGGATGATGGCTCGACGCGCGTCGGACTGGCTGGCGTGTCTGGCAAACCAGGTGACCATCAGATTGCCGATGAGAGAAGCGCCGTATTCGCGGGCAGCGAAGAGCCCTCCCGCTCCGAGGCTCGTCCCAAAGATTCCGTAGAAGAAGCCAGGCACGAACAGTATGGGCAACCCGAGAGTGAGGCACACCACAGCTTTGATGACCATCAGCGTCTTGAACTTCATTGCACACCTCCGTTTCTTCTACAGCTCCCTGATGTTGATCCCTGGCCTTTTCCGCTCGTTGGGTTGCTGGAGGAAGAGGATGGCCCAAGTGATAACGAAACCTAAAGTGACAAATGTGAGCAGGCAGACAGCGAGAGCGACGTGATAGAGGAACAGGGTATTGAGATTCTTCGCCATCTCAGTGGCCTCCTGGCTCCAAGGATTGGTACCGTTGCGCTCATCATACACCCAAAGCGTTAAGAGATCGCTAAATTCGGGTTGGAACGACCAATTCTCGGAAGGAAGTTGCCGTAGACGCGATGAGCCCTGGTCTTGCGGCGTGAATCGGAGTTGAGGTAGCAGAATGCGAGCAGCTGTGGGGACGGTATGCTAGAGATCAGAACACTGGGAGGCCTCTCACTGCGGGTAGATGGGGAACCGCTCGAGGACATGGGGTCGCGGAAGGCCGAGGCTCTACTGGTTTACCTGGCCGTGGAGGGAGGAAAGCAGAGTCGCCACGTCCTCACTGCGCTGCTCTGGCCGGAGAGCGACGAGGCCCACGCCTCAACGAGCTTGCGTGTCGCTCTATCTGTCCTCCGAAGGACGCTGGGAGACTATCTGGATATCTCCCGGGACATGGTGAGGATCAGACCAGAGTCGGCGGTCCGTCTCGACGTCTCCGATCTGGCCTGGAAGCTCGCGAGGGATGAGATTGATGGAGCGCTGGAGATCTATCGGGGGAGTTTCTTGCAGGGGTTCACCGTGCGGGGGAGTGCGGCCTTCGAGGACTGGATGCGCTGCGAACAAGAGCGGGTGCGGAGATCGATCGTCGGCGCTTTGCACGCGTCGACTTTCGAAGAGATCGGCGCTGGAGACTATCTCAGAGCGCTCGGCCTGACCAGGCGCTTGCTGGAGCTTGAGCCCCTCGACGAGAGCGCTCACCGGCAATGTATGCTCCTTCTCGCCCTGAGCGGTCAGCGCTCCGGAGCGCTGACCCACTTTGAGAGATGGTGTAAGGTGTTGCACGAGGAGCTGGGGGTGGGGCCTGCCGAAGAGACGCGGGTGTTGTACCGGCAAATCTCGGATGGGGAAGCAGAGACTATCCTGGAATCAGTGACCCCACCCCACAACCTTCCTGCCTCGCAGACGAGCTTCGTCGGCAGAAGGCGGGAACTGGCACAGATCGGGGGGCTGATCCGTGACCCTGCTTGCCGTCTCGTGACGGTCATGGGACCCGGTGGGAGCGGCAAGACACGCCTGGCGCTGCAGGCTGCCAGCAGAGCCTTGCACGCCTTCGGCGATGGGGTCTGCTTCGTCTCGCTGGAGTCGATCGGCTCCATTGACTACCTGGTTCCGGCGATTACGGATGCGCTTCCATTCGATGTGGACACCGTGACCACTCGATTGGATCAGAGGACCCAGTTGCTACACCACTTGAGCGATCGATCGTTGCTGCTGGTGATGGACGGGTTCGAAGGCCTGGTCGACCGCGCCGGGTTGTTGTCGGAGATACTCGACTGCGCGACTGAGTGCCAGATCCTGGTGACCTCCCGACAGAGACTGAACCTGAGGGGCGAGTGGGTCCTCACGCTGGAAGGCCTACCGCTTCCTCAAGATGCCGAGGACGTCACCCTGGACGAGTCTGACGCCGTGAGGCTGTTCATGGACCGGGCCCGACAGAAGAAGGGAGATGGGGGGTTATCGAGGGATGAACGTGAGCATGTGGTGCGCATCTGTGAGCTGGTGGAGGGAATGCCGCTGGCGATCGAGCTGGCCGCGGCGCAGACCTCTGTGCTCTCCCCCCGGGAGGTTGCCGAGGAGATGGAGAAGGGCCTCGACATCCTGAGCACGTCGACTCGTGATATCCCGGCCAGACACCGGAGCCTCCGAGCGGCATTCGACAGCTCTTGGCAGCTGCTCACGGACGAGCAGCAGAAAGCCTTCTGCAAACTATCGGTATTCCGGGGTGGGTTTGATCGGCAGGCCGCCCTGGACGTCGCCGGGGTTGGTCTGCGTCAGTTGTCGGCTCTATTGGACAGGTCCTTGCTGCAGAGGCACCGGGTCGGAACCCTCACGATGCACGGGCTGCTTCGAGAGTTCGCTGTCGAGAAGCTCAGCCAACAGGCGGCGCTGCAGCAGCATATGCGGGACTGCCATAGCCGCTACTACGTGGACTTGTTGATCCAGCGGGAGGACGACTTCCTGGGGAGAGCGATGCTGCAGGCCAGGGATGAGCTCCGGAAGGATGCCGAGAACGTCCGAGCTGCCGTCAGGTGGGCCAGTCGCCACTGGGACACACAGCCGGCGAGGAGAATGCTGATCGCGCTGCTCAGCTTCTACGTGGTGCAGGGATGGTATGAAGGTGCAGACGTCTTCGGTGATATCGCTCGAGTCAGGGGTGAGACTCTCCCAGCCGACAGCATCTCGGATCCATCGACCGATCCGATCATCGTGAGCGCGCGGGCCCATCAGGCGTTCTTGCAGACCAACCTGGGCCAGATTGACCAGAGCGAGAGGGTCTCGAGAGCCTGCATAGGAAATCTGGCAGACCTCGGCTTCACGGAGGAACTCTCGGAGTGCCTCCACAATATGGGGGTGAACGCCTCCTTCCGGGGGCAGTATGACCAGGCGCAGGAGCTCCTGGAAGAGGCAATTCTGTTGGGGAGAGAATGTGGTCACCCGATGTGGCCGACGTACCTGCTGTGGTTGGGACACGTCTACTTCCTGCTCGGCGAGTACGAACGGGGACTGCTGACCTTGCGGAGGTGCTACGACATCTTCGATCAACAGGGGACTCTGTGGGGCATGGCTTTTGCCTTGAGCAAGATGGGGCTGGCGGCCGATGGCCTGGGAGACCACTCCCAGGCTATGGCGTACCACCGGGAGGCACTGTCTGTGTTTGAGCGTATGGACAACCGGGCGGGAAAGGGATACTGCCTGAGTCGCATGGGTATGAGTGCTACCTTCCTGGAGGACTACGCCGGAGCCATGCGGCGTGGGCAGGAAGGATATCAGGTCTTCGAGGAGATCGGCCATCGGTGGGGGCTGTGCACGTCTCTGTGCGGATTGGGCTTCGCCCATATCGGTCTGGGCAGGATCGAGGACGCCAAGAACTGCTTCAAGGAAGCTCTCCAGCAGGCGAAGGAGGATCGGATGCTTCCCTTGAGCCTGTACGCCTTGGCTGGCCTGGCATGCATCCTGGTACAGGAAGGCGAGAGACAGTCGGCGCTCGAGGTGTTCCGGTATGTTCGAGACCACCCACAGATCCCCACCATATACCTGGCGATGGCCGGGCGCTGGCTTGGTGATCTGGACTCGGCACCCACGCGTCGTCCCGGTGGCGTCGGTGGGGTGGAGCAGAGTATGGATGCCGTGGAAGAGCTCCTCGCCAGGGCCCTGGGATGACCTGGCTACGGCGGTGCACTCGTGGGGGCAGGCTGGACAATCGGCCGACGGTATTCGTGGCGAACGGAGGAGCAGGTGAGAAGCGGTGACACACGCTAAGCCCACGCCCGGGTGGGCTCGTCGGAGCCACCGGTGGTTTCGGAGGTGGGAGTGAGAGGAGACAGGGCGTTGGAAGCGCCGATGAACGCGGGGAACCGCCGCACGCCGCCTCCGCGGCGCCCGGGTTCTGGAAGCTCCTGGGATCCGGTGGCGTCCGTCGAGCTGGGCATGACGGCCCGGGTACTGATCGTGGAGAAGGGAGGCGAGCGGTACGCCGTGAAGGTCCCCCGGGAGCAAGGGCGCGATCCGCTCGCGTTGCGGGTGGAGCACCGGGTGCTGAAATACCTGAACAAGACGCCGATGCGCGGGTATATACCCCAGGTGGGCGAGTGGCTACTTGAGGGCGGTGGGTTCGCGATGACGTATCTCCGCTATCCGACGGAAGCAGAGAAGGCAGGGACGACGTGGATACCGAGCCTGGCCCGCGCGCTCCGCACCCTCCATAGGGTCGACCTGCCGACCATAGAGGGCCTGCCCGACGATCGCCCGGATGTCGGCGCGGCACTGGTGGGACGTCTTCGGGGTGTGTTCAAGGCCGTGTTGAAGGAAAACGGTTTCTGGGCCGGCCTGAGCGCCGAGGACAGGCGGCGGCTGGAGACGGTGCGCGCCCATTATGGCGCCTATGCCGCGGTGCTCTTCCAGGCGGCGGAGCTCCTGGCGGACGCTCCCGTGGCGCTGACGCACGGCGACTTGGCCGGGGATAACCTCATGGTCACGCAGGACGGTGACCTGGCGATCGTTGACTGGGGCTCGGCCCGCATCGGCGCCGCGTTGACGGACCCCGCATCGCTCTCGGTGTATATGGGCTGGTCTCCGGAGGAACGGCGCCGGTTCCACCACGTCTATCTTGAGGAGACGGAGGGATCGGAGGAAACACTTCCGACTCTCGAGATTCTGGCTCAATTGCACCGGTACCGCTCTTGCGTGCAGTCCTTGCTGTGGCTGAATGGCGATCCAGAGGGCCTGGATGCCGTCGGTAGGCGGTTCTTCGAAGCTCAGCTGCACGGGCTCTGACGGGAGGTCAGGTAGGCCCCACACGCAATCTGGCCTCTGCTCGCGATCGCTGTCGTGATCAGACCAAGCCCGGCGCTGCCGGCGGCTTGAGGGATGGGGATGGTAGGAGACAAGGGCTCGAGAAGTCGGCAAAAACGAAGAAACGCCGGGCGCGGTTGACAACCCGATCCGTTAGCGTAGAATGGAAGCAAGTCGAGAGACAATACCGGTAGGACCGGGGCCTAAAGGGAGAGTGGATATGGCCAACCCAACGAAGATCAGCAAGCCCGAGTGGGAGATCAGTCAGCTTGTGAGGACGCGTCTGTTTCCGGATGAGGACGCTGTATTGCGGAGTGCCTTGCGTGCGCTGTTTCAGTCCCAGCCGGAGGTCAGGCGGCAGATGGTGGTCCGTGCCTACACGGCCGGCGAGATCAGCATCGGTAAGGCTGCCGAGATGATGGGCGTCTCCCAAGAAGAGATGAAGGAGATCCTGGCTGAGGAGGGGGCAGAGATCCACCTGGGACCGCGGACGGTCGACGAGGTGCTTCAGGACGCGGAGAATGCCTGAGGTCATCTTCGATGCTACCGTGCTTTCCAACTTCGCAGCTGCGGGTCGCTCATCCCTGCTCGAGGCACGATATCGGGAGGCGGGTTTCACCACCATAGAGGTCAGCGACGAGCTGCGCCGCGGAGTGGAGGCCGGCTACGCGTACCTGACGTCAGCCCTGAATCAGGTCGAGACTGTCAGCCCGGGAGGATGGCTCCGCGTTTTGACCCCGAGTTCGGCGGAGGAGCACCGCCTCCGTACGGCTTTCGACCGTTCCCTCGATCCCGGTAAGGCTTCATGCTTGGCGCTGGCTATTTCCAGGGGTCTGGTACTGGTGACGGACGACTTAGCGGCGCGCAGGCAGGCAGAAAGCGAGGGTGTCTCCCTGACGGGTACCTTGGGGATACTGCTGGCACTTGTGCGGGATGAAACCCTGCCTCTTTCAGAAGCGAACGCGATGCTCGGGGCTATGATCCGGCGTCACTACCGATCACCGGTGACCAGACTGGACGATCTGGTCTGACTCTCGGCGACACCTCATCTCGGCCGACCTGCACCCTTTCTGCCGTTCTTGGAAAGGCTCCAGCTTGCTCCGTTGTCCGGTTACCGTGACCTGCTGTTGACCGCCTCCGGTCCCTTCAGAGTCGGGCCGGGCTATCTGCTCTTCGTCTCCTAGGCGTTCGTAACGCGTGGATCAATCACTGGTCTTCTCTTACGCACGCTCCAGGCCTTGTAGCGCCTCCTGTGCTGTTGAAGTTTCAGGCCCGATTCGTGGGATTCGCTCGTCGCCGTATCCAGGAAGGATCGCGTTCATTGTGTGAGAAAGTGACTGCTAGGGGTGACCGAGGTTGTAACGGGGCTCTGGACGGGTGGCGCAGCCGGGGATACCTGCTCCGCTGGAGATTCTCGCTGGATGACAGAGCATAAGGAGATCAGACAGGCGAGAGCCATCTCGTTTGACGGTGACGGGACGCTGTGGGACTTCGAGGCCGTGATGCGTCGTTCGCTGGCGCTGGCGCTAGCCGAGCTGCGGCGTCGGGTTCCAGGACCGGAGTCCGCCGACATGAATGTCGACCGAATGATTGAGATCCGGAACCGGGTGGCCGGTGAGGTGCGCGGAGGGGGTGCGACCTACGAGGAGATTCGACTGCGTGCTTTCGAACGGACGGTGGCGCGCGCTGGCGGCCCCGATCGTCGGCTGGCTGAGGATCTCTATGCGCTGTATATGAAGCACCGGTTTGAGGACGTCGAGCTCTATCCAGACGTCATCCCGGCGCTGGACGCGCTCCCGACGGACCTCAGCGTCGGTTTCCTCTCGAACGGCAATAGCTATCCGCACCGGTGCGGGCTCGGGGGCCGGTTCGACTTCGTCGTTCTCTCGCAAGAGGTGGGGGTGGCGAAACCCGACGTGGGCATCTTTCGTATAGCATGTGAGCGAGCGGGGTGCGCCCCGGGCGAGCTGGTCCACGTGGGGGACTCGCTGGAACAGGACGTGGCCGGAGCGAACGACGCAGGGGCCACCTCCGTGTGGCTCAATCGGGAGGGAAGAGACAACACCTCGGGGATCCTGCCGGACTATGAGATGCGTTCCTTGAAGCAGCTCGCGGATATCCTCCCCGCTGATGAAGGGGCCTCCGGTAGCGTGCCGGGTGGATTGAACGGGGACGCGGGGGTATGAGTGGATGCTCTGGTCCAAGAGCGTGATCGAGGAGATCATCGGAGGAGGCAGAGATGAGGATCTACGTGGCCTGTGACCTGGAGGGCGTGGCGGGGGTGATCGACCATTGCCAGCAGTGTGCCTGGGACCTGTCGAAGGAATGGTTCGGCAGGTACTACGAGCAGGCCCGGCGGCTGGCGACCCTGGAGCTGAACGCCCTTGTGGAAGGGGCTTTGGAGGGGGGAGCGACCGAGGTCGTGGCCTGGGACGGGCACGGGAACTTCCCGGGCGGTCTGGACGTCGAGTTATTGCATAGCGAATGCAAGCTGGTGATGGGAGCCGGGGATGGCGGTCCGCAGGGGCTCGATGGAAGCTTCGACGCCCTGTTTCAGTGCGGCATGCACGCTATGGCGGGCGCGGCAGAGGCGGTGCTGGCCCATAGCTTCTGGGGCAGCGTCGTGGGCTATTGGGTGAACGGGATGGCGGTGGGGGAGATCTGGATGAACTGTGTCACCGCTGCCGAACATGAAGTCCCGTTTGTGTTCCTCAGCGGGGACCGGGCGGCCGCGGAGGAAGCGCGGACGCTGGTGCCCGAGACTGAGATCGCCATCGTGAAGGAGGGCCTGTCGCCGGAACCGGGAGGGCTGTCGGTGCTGCCCGCGATCTCGCTGGCGCCGGAGAAGGCCCGGGAGGTGATCCGGGATGGGGCCAGGCGGGCGATGGCGAAGGTGGGCACCATCCAGCCGTATCGGGTGGAGCCGCCGTTCATGCTCCGCGCCCGGTTCACTGAGACCCGGTTCGCGGAGCGGCTCGCGACGAGACCCGGAGTCACGCAGATCGACCCGGTGACGGTGGAGATGGAGGATGCTGAGAAGCCCTGGCTGCTGCTCTGATGCGGAAGCGGCAGCGCAGGGCGATTGATGCTTGTCTAGCAGGAGGAGATGTCACTCTTGAGGGAGGTGCGCGATGATAATGAAGAGAACCTGGTTAGTCCTACTGGCAGTGGTGGTGTCCATAGGGAGCGCGGCGTGCGGGCCTGAGGCCCAGCCCGCCCCGACGTCCACGCCCACATCGACGCCGGAGCCAACGGCCACGCCGACGGCGACCCCCACGCCTACGCCAACACCGACACCTGAGCCGGTCGAGATCACGGTCTACTTCACGAACAGCGACCGGTATGCGGAGGGGACGCCGCCCTACGAGGAACCGGTGACGCGGACGGTGGATGCGTCGGCTAACATGCCGGAGGCGGTGATCGACGAGTTCTTCGAAGGGCCGACGGCGGAGGAGCGCGAGCAGGGCCTCGAGCTGATCGACAGCGGTTTCACGGGGTTCAGCTCGCTCACCATCGAGGATGGGGTCGCCAACATTCACCTCACCGGGGACTGCCAATCCCGGGGGGCGGTCTACACCGTCGCCCAGCCGATCATGAAGAACCTGCTCCAGTTCTCGGACGTCGAGTACGTGAAGATCTACGACGCCCAGGGGAATACGGAGCTTCCGGACGGGGAGAGCAACTCCATCCCCGCCTGCCTCGAGCCATAGGTCGCCAGGGCGAGCCCCGGGCTCGAAAGGAGATCAAGCGTGCGAGAGATCGTGTCCGATGTTTGGCTGTTCGAAGGGCTCCGCGGGGGGAACGTCTACGCGGTGAACTCAGGCGGCGGACTGACGCTGGTGGACGCGGGACTGACCAGCGACGTCGATCAGATCGTCGCCCAGCTGGAGCAGGCGGGCTTCGCGCTGAGTCAGCTCCAGGCCGTCGTGCTGACCCACGCCCACGGGGATCACGCGGGCGGTGCCGCTGAGCTGGCGCGCCGTTCCGGCGCCGAGGTCATCGCTCACCGGGATGAGGTGGCCTACATCGAGCAGACGGGGTCCCTGCGGCCGGCTTCCTTATTGGGGCGCGTGCTGAACTGGCTGAGCAGCCATCTGGTGTTCCGGACGCCGGTCTGTCAGGTCGACCGGGCGGTGGTGGATGGGGACGTGATCGATGCTGTGGGTGGGCTGGAGGTGGTCCACACGCCAGGGCACACGCCGGGCAGCATGTCGCTGTACCAACGGGAGCGGCCGATCCTCTTCTGCGGCGATGCCCTCTTCAACGCCGATCCTATGACGGGGCGGCCGGGGCTCGACTTCCCCATCCGGCTGGTGTCCGTGGACAACGCCCAGGCGCGGGAGTCGGTGGAGCGGCTGGCGGAGCTGCCGATCGACGTGCTCTGCTGCGGTCACGGGGAGCCGATCCTGGAGGAAGCCAGCGAGAAGATACGGACGCTGCTGAGATCGGGGAGAGGATAGGCCGCCTCCACATAGAGACCGGTCAATACGCAGAGCGACGGTCGGACTGGCTGTGGCTCCGCGGGCTCACGTTGACACGAGGTGGGCTCCAGGGCAGAATATGCGCTCGGTACCCCGGCTCACTGTCGAGCGGTCGGGCGAGCATGACAATCTGCCCCATGGCCCCGGAGGTCCGTGGCGCGGGCTTGAAAGGAGTGTCACGTGTCGAGAGGATCACGGATATCGTCAGGGCGAGGGGCCTTCGCCCGATCGTTCGTTCTAGCGCTGGCTGTTCTCGCGGTAGCTGGCTGCGGCGCCCTGCGAACCACGCCGCTACCGACTGCGTCGCCTGCGCCCACGCGCACCGAGGAGACCACGCTACCGCCATCGCCCACGCCGACCGCGACGCCGCCCCCCACAAGCACGCCCACACCGCTGCCTCCTACCGAGACTCCGCCGCCAACGCCGAGCCCCACGCCACTCCATCCGATGTCGATCGCGTATATGCGCCAGCAGACCTATCCCGGCAGCGACATCGTCATCGAGGAGACCATCAGTCCGGGCAGCAACTACGACCGGTACGTGGTGTCCTATCAGTCGGAGGGCCTGACAATCTTCGGGTTACTCACGGTGCCGCGAGGGGATCGGCCAGCCGGAAACCGGCCAGACACCGGATGGCCCGTGATCGTCTTCAACCACGGCTACATCCCACCGGACCAGTACCGCACGACGGAGCGATACGCCGCCTACCAGGACGCCTTCGCCCGGAACGGCTACATCGTCCTCAAGCCGGACTACCGCGGGCACGGGGCCTCCGAGGGCGAGGCCTCGGGCGGATCCCGCGGGCCGGGCTACACGGTGGACGCGCTGAACGCCGTCGCCTCGTTGCAGCGCTACCCCGACGCGGATCCCGAGCGGGTGGGCATGTGGGGCCACTCGATGGGCGGGGGCATCACGCTCCGTTCGATGGTGGTGACCGACGACATCAAAGCGGGCGTGATATGGGCGGGCACCGTCGCGACGTTCGAGGAGATCTTCGAGGAGCGGCCCCGCTGGGTCGGGGCCCAGTCGACGGGCACGCCGGGGCCGGACGGAACCCCTGCGCTCACGCCGGAGCCGGAGGGGCTGTTCGCCTATGGGACCTTCGAGGAGAACCCGGAGTTCTGGGCCTCCATCGACCCGGTGACTTTCCTGTCTGACCTGTCAGGGCCGATCCAGATCCATCACGCAACGGGCGATCAGTCGGTGCCGGTCGAGTGGTCGGAGAGTCTGTACGAGCGGCTCCAGGAAGCCGGGCAGACGGCCGAGCTGTACGTGTACCAGGGAGACAACCACAACATCTCCGCCAACTTCGCGACGGCAGCCCAGCGGTCGGTGGCGTTCTTCGACGAGTACGTGAAGGGGTCAGGAGGCCCATAGGGGAGCGCTACTCCGCTACGCTTCGTAGCGCCTCAAGCGCCGCGCACTACGAGCGGGAGATGTTCGTAGTGAGGCACGGAGCATGGCGGAGTGCCGTCCTGAACCCGCCTGTTCGTAGTCAGGCACGGAACGTAGTGGAGTGCCGTCCCGAGCCGCCCTGTTCGTAGTGAGGCACGAAGCCATAGCGGAGTGCCGTCCCGGCTTCGTAGCCAGTAGGGAGCTTCTACTATGTACGACTACCGAAAGATGACGCCTGAGGAGCGTCGGGAGGTGGTCCGCGAGCGCCGCGCGCGTGGGTTTCCCTGGCATACGCCTCCTCACTTGCGCGGCGTCAGCGGCGATTACCTGATCACGGCCGCGTGCTTCGAGCATCGAGCCATCTTCGTTGAGCCCGCCGATCTGTCGTGGTTCCTCGACGAGACGATGGGGGCGTTCGCTGAGGCTGAGCTCCCCTGCTTTGCGTGGGTCTTCCTCCCCAACCATTATCACGCCCTCGTTCATACGCAGGACATGACCATCTTGAGCGAGGTCCTGAGGCTACTGCACAGCCGGGTGGCGACAGATATCAACGGTCGACATAGTCAGCGCGGTCGTCGGGTCTGGTATCGGTTCAGCGATCGCTTAATCCGTAGCGAGCGCCATCACTGGGCGACGGTCAACTACATCCACTACAACCCGGTCAAGCACGGGTACGTGGACCGGATGACGGCGTGGCCCTGGTCGAGCGTCCATGAGTATGTGGAGGACTGCGGGAAGGACGAGGTGTTGAGAATGTGGCGTGATTATCCGGTTGGGGATTATGGCCGAGGGTGGGACTGGTAGAAGGGGGCTACTCCGCTACGCTACCTCGCGCCTCAGGCGCTGTGCACTACGAACTAAGGGAGCGGATACTGCTTCCAGTTGGGCCTGTTTGTAGTTACTGATCCGTACATTACTTTCTAAACAGCCGTCCAGATGGTGCTCCCACAGGATGGATGCGGGGCTGTAGATGGGCACCTCGGCGGCTGTCAAGCAGGCTTTTCATGTTGAGCGTCGAGTCAAGCGCTTACCATCTTCGGAGAGGCAATTTAGTTTCATACGTTCGGGTCAGTAGGCACGAAGCGCAGCGGAGTGCCGTTCCTGTTCGTGATCAGGCATATAGAGTAGCGAAACGCCGCGCACTACGAGCGGTGGCGAAGAGGATCAGTCGGTGAGCCCGTCTTATGCGTGCTCGACCTTCGATCTGCTGAGGAGTGTCTGACGTGTGCACAGACCGAAAATCCTTCGTCATTCTTGACACGGCGCGCTTGATCCTCCGGTATCAACAGCTCTCTGACGTCGCGGCGCTGGTCGATCTGTGGACGGATCCGGACGTGACGCGCCATCTGGGCGGGCCTCGCGATCGGGAGTGGCTCGAATCGGTGTTTGAGGAGACGGCGGAGGAGCCCTTCGCGGAACGATACGATCTGTGGCCCGTGGTCGAGCGGGCGACGGGCCAGGTGGTAGGACACTGTGGGTTGCTGGAGAAGGAGGTCGAAGGGACTCCGGAGATCGAGTTGACCTATGTCTTCGCCCGGTCCGCGTGGGGCCAGGGGTACGCGACGGAGATGGGGCGAGCGCTCAGGGATTATGCGTTTGAGGAGTTGGGGCTGGAGAGGCTGATCGCCCTGATCGAGCCGGAGAATGCGGCCTCGGAGCGGGTGGCGCGGAAGGTCGGGATGCGCTTCGACCGCGAGGTCGTGCGGCCCGGGGGAGCGCTCCGGAAGGTGTACGTCGTCGAACGACGGGATGAGACCACGGCGGCGCCTCGCGAGTGAATGACATCTGAGGAGCACGATGAACACAGTGCTGTGGATCCTGCAGATTATCCTGAGCATCAAGTCGGTCTCGGCTGCTTTCAGCCACGCGGTCCGACACGATAAGGCGGAGATGGCGTGGGGCATCGAGAGGATGGGTGCTATCGCGCGGCCTCTGTTGGTTGGGGCGGCCTTGCTTATGCTCCTGGGCGCTCTCGGTCTGGTGGGTCCCGCGGTCACAGCGGGTCCTCCCTGGATGGCGCCTCTCGCTGCGGCTCTGCTGGCGGGGCTGATGCTTGCCTCGAGCGCCTTCCACCTGACCTGCCGGGAGACGCCGCGCGTGGTCGTGGGGCTGATTCTGTTTGCGATAGCGGCCTTCGTGGCCTACGGCCGCTGGGCGGTGTGGCCGCTGTGAGTCGTGCCGGGGCCGGCTCGCCCGCAGTCCATCGGAGACTGTCCCGGCGGGGTTGAGGAGGAGGAGAGGAGATATGGTCTATCGGCTCGCTGTAGAGGACATCGAACCGCGCCATTACGTCTGTTGGGTTCTCGACCTGCCCGGCTGCTTCAGCCGGGCGTCCAGTCAGGAGGAGGCGGTGGCGCGCGCCCCGGCGCGCATCGGCCAGTACTACGCGTGGATCACGCGCCACGACCCGACGCTGCCTGAGGCGCTGCGGCCGTACGACGTCGAGCTGGTGGAGGTGTTCCAAGCCCATTCCAGCACTGAGGATCCGGATTACGTGGTCAACGCGTTCTTCGCCGATGACGCCCGACCGCTGGCGTACTGGGACGTGGAGGTCGGGCTCCGGCTGCTCGACTGGTCCCGTCAGGATCTGATGGCCGTGGTCAGGTCCCTGTCTCGGGAGCAGCTCCACACGCCGATCCCGGGCGAAGACCGGGAGACGATCACCGGGGTGCTGGAACACGTCTGCGGAGCGGAGAACTGGTACCTCAGCCATCTCGATCTTGCGGTTGACCGGGCATCTCTGCCCCGGGACGTCTTGCGTAAGCTGAAGGCGGTTCGGGCGAACACGCGGCGCCAGCTGGTGACCCTGGTCGAGGACGCGAGGATCACGGAGCGGCACGGGGAGCGATGGTCGGTCCGGAAGGTCCTGCGGCGGACGTTGTGGCACGAACGGGATCATACGGAGCACATCGTGAAGCTGGCCGCCTCGGTCGCGTGATGGGCTGGCCGCCTCGGTCGCGTGATGGGCTTGCGGCACGAGAGGTCTGGGATGGCTCCCGAGAGCGGCGCGGGTGGTGAGGCTTATGCAGGCTGGTGAACGGGTCCGGGTCCGGGCTTACAAGGCGGATGGCACCTGCTACCGTCGGTGGTACGCCACGGTCGAGGCGGTGGAGGCGGACCGGGTGGTCACCGTATCGCCCGCGGGCCACCGGCTGGAGGGCGTCGACGGCGTGTGGAGATGCGAGCACGTCATCCGGACGTTCTACTGGCTAGACCGGTGGTACAGCCTGCTGGAGGTCTCCGCGCCCGACGGGAGGCTCGAGGAGATCTACGTCAACGTGGGCAGCCCGGTGACCATCGAGGACTCGGAGATCCGTTTCACGGACTACGAGCTGGACGTGAGCCGGGAGCCCCCGCACGAACCCGTCATCCTGGACGAGGACGAGTTCCTAGAGGCGGCTCGTCGATATGGATACGCGGAACCGTTCCGGAGGGCCTGCTATCGGGTGGCGGAAGAGGCGTTGGAGGTGGCGAAGGACTGGGAGGCTGGGGGCATGCCCGCCGTCGGATATGGTGGAACCGGCGACGACGAAGACGTCCCGCTGGGACGATCGTGACGTCTAGGCCGGTACCGGGGCGCATGTCAGACGACGTCAGGGGCGGGGAGGGCGCCACGGCATTGACCGAGGAGGAGGCAAAACACATCACGGAGTTACTGGACGTGCGAACGGTCGTGCCGGAACGGGCCGACCTGGTGTTCCTCTTCGGGACGAGGGATTCTGAACCGGCATGCTTCGCCGCGGACCTGATCCTCCGCGGCATTGGGAAGACCGTGGTGCTGACCGGAGGAGGGAACCGGCTCACCGGGACCGGCGAGGCAGACGCACACCTGCCATCCTTCTGGATCGCGGCGTGCCACCGGAGCGGATTATCGTCGAGAGCGAGTCGACGAATACGTTGGAGAATGTGGTCTTTGCGCTGCCAGAGATCGAGAGCCGCGTTGCTCTGGAGACGATCGGGTCGATGTTTGTGGTAACCAAGTGGTACCATGGCCGGCGAGCGATGATGACGCTCAAGCGCCACCTGCCGACCGAAGCGTGAACTACTATGAAGTCCCAATCACCGGGAGACACACATCACCAGGGAGGCAATCTGCATGTCGAACACCAATGAGTCCAGTGAGAGATCGAAGCCCAGCCTGATATTCCTTGGCTCGAGCGGTGCAATCCAGGTTCCTTCGTTTCACTGCTCCT
>CAZQXX010000009.1:26424-29903 GCA_964597105.1 uncultured Anaerolineales bacterium | reverse complement strand
CCGACTTCCTCCATATCCATCTCAACCATCTCCCCGCTGACGGTGAAGATGACCCGCTCGCAGATGTTCGTCACCCGGTCGGCCGCCCGCTCCAGGTTGTGCGCCACCCACAGCAGGTAGTTTGCTTGATCGATCCTGCCCGGTTCCGCCATGATCACAGAAATCAGCTCTCGGTAGACCTGATTATACAGAGCGTCTACGTCATCGTCCTTCTCTGGGATGGCCCGGGCCAGGTCACTATCTCCCCGGGCGAAAGCTTCTAGCGATTCGTGAAGCATATCCTGCGTCTTGAACGCCATCGCCGGCAGATCGATCAGGGGCTTCACGAAGGGCCGTTCATCGAGCATCAGGTTGATTCGAGCAATGCCCTTGGCATAGTCTCCGATTCGCTCCAGCTCGGATGTGATATCGAGCACGGCCGCGATGATCCTCAAGTCTCGGGCCATCGGCTGCTGGGTGGCGATCAGGGCCAGCGCGTCAGCCTCTAACTCAAACCGTCTCTCGTTGACCAGTCGATCCTGAGCGATGATCTGCCGCGCCGCCTCGGCGTCCCTCTCCTTCAGGCTATGTACCGAATCGATAATCGCGTTCTCCACTTGGCTTCCCAGAACTATGACCTCGTCCTTGAGGCGCTCGAGTTCCAGATCAAAACTCTCACGAGGTCTCACGTGCCCCTCCGTCGCAGTGTTTCTCTCTCAGGTAACTGAGAACCTCCCGGCGAAGACCATCTCGCACCTGGCGGAACACCGCCATCCGCTCCTCTTCATCCCCGGTCGCGTCCGCGGGATCGGGAAAACCAATGTGGCGAACGTTGCCTAACCCGAGCCACAGCGGGCAGTTCTCGGCTGCGTCGTCGCACACAGTGATCACCACGTCGAACGCCACGTCGCGAAACTCGTCCACCGATTTCGAGCGGCGGCCAGAGATATCGATGTCCAGCTCCGCCATCGCTCTGACAGCTAGCGGATGGACGTATCCCGATGGCTTCGTACCGGCCGAAAAGGCCTCCCATCGGTCACCGAGAAAGTGGTCCACCAGGCCCTCCGCCATCTGGCTCCGGCACGAGTTGCCCGTGCATAGAAAAAGAACCTTCTTCTTAGTCATCTCGTCGCTCCTTGTTCCGACGACGTTCCAGCCAGTCGAGAATGTGCTCCTCAATATCATCTCGCGCTCTACGGAACGCCTCCAGCTTCTCCTCCTCCGACCCCTCGAACGCCACCGGATCCTCGATCGGCCAGTACCGACGCTCACCGAGGCCGGGGAACGTCGGACATCTCTCCTCCGCCTTCTCACAGACCGTGATTAAGATGCCGAAGTACATCTTGTTCAGGAACTCGTCCACACCCTTGGGACGGTGTCCCTCCAGATCCAACCCCATCTCCGCCATGACCTGATAGACATAGGGATGGATGGGGCTTGGTTCCAACCCGGCGCTGTAGACCTCAAGTTCGTCACCGGCATGGTGGCGTAGCAACGCCTCGCCCATCTGACTGCGGGCTCGGTTCTCAACACAGAGAAACAACACTCTTGGTTTCCTCACTCCCCTTGCTCCCGGCTCTAGCCGAATCGCCCCGTGATGTAGCGCTCGGTCATATCGTGCTGCGGATTGGTGAAGATGCGATCCGTCGGCCCGTACTCCACCAGGTACCCGGCGCGATCCTCCTCATCCATCATAAGGAAGGCCGTGTAATCGGAGACCCGGGCCGCCTGCTGCATATTGTGCGTGACGATGACGATCGTGTAGGTCTTCTTCAGCTCCCGGATCAGCTCTTCGATCTTCAGCGTCGCCACAGGGTCCAGCGCCGAGGCCGGCTCGTCCATCAGGATCACGTCCGGCTCCACGGCCAGAGCGCGGGCGATGCACAGCCGCTGCTGCTGTCCGCCGGACAGCTCCAGCGCCGACTTGTTCAAATCATCCTTCACCTCACCCCAGAGCGCCGCGTTGCGCAAGCTTCGCTCCACGATCTCGGCCAGCTTGGCGCGCTCGCGTGTGCCACGGGCGCGAGGGCCATAGGCCACGTTATCGAAGATCGATTTGGGAAAAGGGTTCGGCCTCTGGAAGACCATCCCCACGCAGTGCCGTAACTCCACCGGGTCCATCCTAAAGACGTCCTGATCGTCCATGGTCACGTCACCCTCAACCCTCACACTCGAGATGAGATCGTTCATGCGGTTGAACGTCCGCAGGAACGTGCTCTTGCCACACCCGGAAGGACCGATGACAGCCGTAATACGGTTCCGCGGTATCTGTATGTCAATAGCCCGCAGCGCCTGAAAGTCGCCGTAGTACATGCTGTAGTCTTTCGTCTCCAGCTTCACGTCCTCGAATTCCATTCACCTTCCCCCTAGTCGCGCCGTCAGTCGTCGCGAGACGATGGTAATCAGTAGGTTAATCAAGATGATCGTGACAATCAGCACCGCCCCAGTGCCCATCGCCTTATCGAACGCCCGCGTCTCCATCGCCAGGTAGTAGACGTGCAGCGCCATCGAACGTCCCGGAGAGGACAGATCGAACACATTGTCCGGTGCGCGGACGGTCCCGCCGAAAGTGACAAAGAAGACCGCTGTCTCGCTTACCACTCGCCCGACGCTGAGAACGATCCCCGTGATGACACCAGGAGCAGCGGCAGGAAGCACCACCTTCCAGGTCGTCTGCCACTTCGTGGCACCCAGCGCCAGACTACCCTCCCGGTAAGAACGGGGTACAGCACGCATGGCCTCCTCGCTTGCTCGAATGATGACCGGCAAGACCAGGCAGGCACCAGTGACGGCAGCTGACTGCAACGAGAAACTCCATCCCAGCCCCTTCGCAGAGACAAAGAGGGCATACCCGAAGAGACCGAAGATGATGGAGGGGACACCCGCCAGAATCTCGACGGCAAACCGAACCACGCCGACGAGAACGGGGATTAACCCGGTCCTGCCTTCCACTTCCTCGGCATATTCGACGAGATAGATGGCAGCCATGACGCCCAGCGGGCCGGCGATGACGATAGTCCAGAACACCAGGTAGAACGTAGAAACAACAGTCGTGGACATCCCTCCTACATCAGAGGCGGCCAATCCCCCGGCGGGCGGCGTCGTCAGGAATTCCAGGTTCACCACCTTCGCCCCCTGCGCCACGACGTAACCGACCACCGCCAGAAGGATAGCCACAGCAGCCATGCCTGACAACCACAGGAGCCCGAAGGCGAGCGTCTGAACCAGATGGCGGCGGGCCAAATTCGGCCTCCTCTGTGACAACGTCATTCCAGGAGAGACCACCGACTTCAACAACCCCAAGACGGGAGCACTCTCTCTCGTCATATCCTCGGATGCCACCGTGTGTTCGCTCATCCCGCTCTCCTCCGTTGGATCAGGACCCGTGCTGAACCGTTCACCGCCATAATCAGCACGAAGAGCACCACCCCGGTGGCAAAAAGCGCGTCCTCGTGCAGACCGGTGGCGTACTTGATCTCCACGGCGACGTTGCCCGTCAA
>CAZQXX010000009.1:0-26324 GCA_964597105.1 uncultured Anaerolineales bacterium | reverse complement strand
CGTCCTCGTGCAGACCGGTGGCGTACTTGATCTCCACGGCGACGTTGCCCGTCAAAGTGCGAGCCTGGCTGAGGAAAATGGTCAGAGGGTTTCCGCTCAGAGGGCCAGGCATACGTATCGAGTTCCCGATGACCATGATCATCGCCATCGTCTCTCCCAGGGCGCGTCCCACCCCAAGAATGATGGCTGCAACAATGCCGGACCGGGCGGCGGGCACGGTGACGCCCACGATTGTCTGCCACCGCGTCGCGCCGAGCGCCAGCGACCCGTCTCGATACTCCCTCGGCACCGCCCGAATGGCGTCTTCGGCGATGTTCGTGATGGTCGGCAGCACCATCACCGCCAGAACCACCGACGCGGAGGCCAGCCCGAAGCCTGTGTTGCCCGGTATGGAGAAGAGGCTGCGCGTCAGAGGCACCAACACCACCATGCCAAACAGACCGTACACGACCGAGGGAATGCCAGCCAGCAACTCAACGGCGGGGCGGACGACAGCCCGCACGTGAGACGGGGCCACCTCCGCGAGGAAGATTGCCGCCGCCAGAGAGAGAGGCACCCCCAGTATGACAGCCCCCACGGTGACCAGAATGGAACCAGCGATCATTGACAGGATCCCCAGTTGATCCCGCTGTGGCCGCCACACGGTCCCCGTCAGCATGTTGAGCACGCCAATCTCGCGAAACGCCGGCAGAGCCTCCCGCAGTGTGAAGAGGAGGATCAGAAAAACGACAAAGATGGAGACCAGTGCGCTCGCCAGTAGCACATACCGGACACCTGTATCAATGAGTCGTCTCATAGATTGCGATATCTCCCATCCTCCTGTGAAGCACTCGTGAGCCGTCGTGACAAGCGAATCTTCTGATGAGTCTCTTTGCTAGGCTAGCAAATGAGAACGTGCGACGCCTCGTCGAAGACGTCGCACGCGAGGCCCAGGGCCAAGCAGCACTACTTGACCGGGATGTAGTCTTGGGCCACAATCTGCTGTCCCTCATCGGTCATAATGAAGTCCAGAAATGCCTTCGCCAGACCCGTGGGCTCGCCCTTGGTGATCAGGTTCAGTGGCCGCACGACCGAGTACGCATCGCTCTGCGCGTGCGCCACCGTCGGCTCCACGCCGTCAATGGCGAGGGCCTTGACACTGTCGTCCAGGTAGCCAAAAGAGATGTAGCCAATCGATAGAGGCGTGCTCGCCACGGTCGTCTTCACCGCACCATTGGAGGGCTGCAGCAGCGCCGTATCGGCGATCAACGCCTCGTCTCCCATCACCATATCCTCGAAGGCCCCCCGGGTGCCCGAGCCCTCCTCACGGCTGACGACCACGATGGTCTCGTCTGGCCCGCCGATCTCGCCCCAGCTCGTGATCTCACCAGCGAAGATCTGCCGTGCCTCGTCGAGGCTCAGCCCATCGATGGGCACGTCCGCGTGCACCACGATGGCGATCCCGTCCCGAGCGATGGTGTGCGCGATGAGATCTGGGTACTCCTCCATCTCCGAGTCCTTCAGAGCTCGAGAAGCCATCCCGATCGGCGTGGTCCCCTCGGCCGCCGACTTCACACCGACGCTCGATCCACCGCCTTGCACGTCAATCTTGACATCGGGGTTCTGCTCCATATAGACCTCCGCCAGCGACTGTGCCAGCGGCTGTACCGTCGACGATCCCGCCAACTGCAACTCGCCCCCGGTCGCCTCCTCTTCAGATCCCTCGGGCTGTGCCGCCATTGGGGCTGCCTGCTGGCAACCTGCGACGGTGGTCGACAGAGTCGCAATGACCATCCCGACCAGCAAGAGACTCGACGTCTTGTATCCCGTGAACATGTTCTCTGTCTTCTCCTTTTTCTCGCAGCTTTCGTGATGAATGCACACTTCCACAGTTGGTCGACGGGCACTGACGGTCAGCCAGCAGCTTCCAGATCTCATGGACGGTCGGACAACAGACACCAGGCGACTCAGCAGTCTCAGGCCGACGCGTGCTAGGAATTGCCCCATCGACAGGAGACATACTAGCACGTCAATCTTAAGAGCGTTTTGAGAACGGTTTAGGGGGGTGTTATCGGTTCGTTAACGAGAGGTTAAGGCGGGAAGAGCAACGTAGAAGGACGAACCCTGATCCTCAGCGCTTTCAGCCCAGATGTGACCATTGTGAGCCTGGACGATGTGCTTGGCGATTGCGAGCCCGAGCCCTGTGCCGCCCCCGCTGCGGGCTCGGTCAGCCTTGTAGAAGCGCTCGAAGATCCGTGGGAGATCGCTGCTGGGGATGCCTACTCCGGTGTCCTCAACGACGATCAACACCCAGTCACCGGGCTCCAGGTCAAGTAGCTCAGACCCGACAGCTGGTTCGGTAGGAATGGATATCTCCCGGACCGAGACCTGAACTGAGCCTCCGGCTGGCGTGAACTTGATTGCGTTGTGTACCAGGTTCGTCACGACCTGCTGGATTCGGTTACCATCCGCCAGTAAGGATAAGGGTCTAGAGGGAATATCTACTCTCAGGTCCAGTTTGGCGCGCTCAGCTTGAGGCCGGAGGCGCTCCACCAGCGGGACGACGATATCCACTACGTCCATCGGCTCCAGGCGGATCGGCGCCCGACCGGATTCAATGCGCGAAAGCTGAAGCAGTTCCTGAACCATCTGAGTTAGCGCATCCACTTCGACATCCATGCGGTCCAGGAAACGCTCTGCCGCGGGTGGATCCGCAAGCGCCCCGTCGCGAAGAGTGTCCACCAGCGCCTTGAGCGAGGCCATAGGGGTTCGCAATTCGTGGGAGATATTGCTGATGAAATCCCGCCGCACCGTCTCCAGGCGGCGCAGGCGCGTCAGATCTTGCAGGATGACCAGACACGATCGGTCGCCGCTGTGTTTGAGCGGCGTCACGATGACCTGCAGAAACGCGTTCTGACGACTCATCTCCACCAGCTCGACTTGCTCCTCACGTTCCTCATAGCATCGCCGCCAGAGATCAATGATGCGATGATCCCTTGCTACCTGAGCAAAAGAGCGGCCCAGTTCTCGCTCTGCATCCGAGCCAAGGCATCCAGCTGCCGCCGGGTTCATCAGGCGTACCAGACCTTGATCATCTGTGATGAGAACACCGTCCGCCATATTGTTGAGCACGACCGACAACCGATTCTGCTGCTCGGTCAGCGAGCGGATCGTCTCTCGCAGACGGCTAGCCATCTGATTAAACGAGCGCGTCAACTCACCGATCTCGTCTTGCGTGGCAGGGAGGAGACGGGCACCCAGATCGCCTGCCGTCATACGCTGAACCACCCCCGTCAGCCGCCGTACAGGTCGCGCGATCCGCTCAGCGATCACGACCGCCAGAACAGCTGCGCCGAGAACAGCTATGGCGGCTGCAAAGAGCGTCGCGCGACGGAGTCTGGCCACCTGAGCTTCCACCTGACTCACTGGAAGAGCGACGCGCGCGAATCCCTGGATACGATCCCCGGACCCGACCGGGATCGCGGCGTACATCATCTCGTAGCCCATCGTCCGGCTGAAGCGTGTACTGCTGCCCGCCCCGCTACCGAGGGCCTCCTGCACCTCCGGGCGACCCAGGTGATTGTCCATCTGCGTACGGTCGGCATGCGAATCGCCCACAACAATGCCATCGGCAGCGATAAAGGTGACCCTGGCGTCGAGAATATCCGCGTAGTGCTGGGCCAACCCGTCGAACTCGCCTCCAGCCTCACCCCAGTCTGCTAATCTCCCTACAGCGTCCCCGATCAGCCGGGCCTCGGCCGTCAGCTTCCCCCGCAGGTCAGCCAGGTGCGACTCCCGAACCAGGTCTGAGAGATACAGAGACAAGCCGCCCATGGCCAGCAAGATCAGGAGCAGATAGGGGATCGCGATGCGCCAGCGGAGACTGCGAAACATTCGGTATTCCTCGCGCCTAGCCGTGAAGCCCGGGCGTAATGGAGCTCCTCACCTGATACTAGCCTTCGAACCGATAGCCGACGCCGCGGACCGTCACAATCCGGCTCGGGTTCTTGGGATCGGGCTCTATCTTCTCCCGCAACCAGTGCACGTGGACGTCCACGGTGCGGCTCCCCCCGTCGTAGTCCCAGCCCCAGACACGCTCCAGAATCAGGTCTCGGGAGAGGACCATTCCCCGATGTCTCGCCAGAAACACCAGGAGTTCGTACTCTCTCGGCTTCAGGTGCAGGGTCTCACCCGCCCGCTTCACCTCCCGACGAGACCTATCGACGGTCAGGTCACCGAACCTCAGCGTTTCCTCTTGGGTAACCCGCTCCTCGGCCGAGAGCTCCTCGCGAATGAGCCGCTCTCGACGGAGGAGCGCTTTGACGCGAGCCATTAGCTCCCGCATGCTGAAGGGCTTCGTCATATAGTCGTCAGCCCCGACCTCCAGGCCGACAACCTTGTCGATCTCTTCATCGCGAGCGGTCAGCATCAGGATCGGCACGTTCATCTCTTGCCGCAGCACGCGGCAGACTTCAATGCCATCGATGCCCGGTAGCATCAGATCGAGGATGATCAAGTCCGGATGCTCCCGTCTTGCTACCTCCAGGGCCTCCCGACCACCCATAGCTGTGAAGACATCGTAGCCCCGGTGCGAGAGATTGTATTCGAGGGTCTCCACCAGGGTTGGCTCGTCTTCTACGACCAGTATCTTCTCACTCATTCGACTCACATCCTGATCCACTTGCCGGGTGGGTTTGAAGAACCACGTCTCTATCCAGCGGAGGATCCAGTAACACCATGCGGTAGGAATCGATGACCCGGAACCCCAGGGCCTCGTAGGCTCTCTGAGCGGGGACGTTATCCCGGCCGGTAAACAAGACAGCCGTCTCCACCCCGTCGCTACGCGCATCGATCAGCGATGCGGCGACGACAGCTCGACCGTAGCCCCGGCTTCGGAGGCCAGGAGGCGTCCACACGCCGCCGACCTGAACCGCCTCCTCCGTCGCAGTATTGAAGGAGCTACAGGCCACGGGGACGCCATCGCTCTCCAACACCCACGTGCGACCCTGCTCCACGAGACGTCGAACCGAGGAATGAGCTCGGGCGCGCGACTCCGTCGTGACCCGTTCGCCCAGCGTCTCTGCGGCATAGGTGACTCGCCAGGCCGTGAGCAACGGCAGGTCACCAGGCGTAGCGCGGCGCCCCACAACCTGACCTAAGGCTAGAGCGTGCGGCACCATCAACTCGTCCAGATCCAGGTCGTACAGCTTCTCCCTCTCGTCAAGCTGGACACCCGCATCAGCAAGGTCGAGAGCGTCCAGAGCGATGTCCACCTGCTCTCCAGGACCGATGAGGTTTCCGAGGGGGCGACCCGAGACACCGACGGCCTCCCGGCAAAGCTCTCTTACATAAACAGGGGCTTGAAGGATCAGCGTGTTGTTCCAGTAGTGGCCCGCCACCCCGACAATCTCTCCTGCCGCAAATGCAGCGGCATAAGTCCCCTGATAGGCCTCTCCCCGATCCGTAAGCCCCGCTGCTCGCGCATTCCCAAGCAGAAACATCGACGACGCAATACGCGGCAAGAGGAAGGCCTCCAGAGCCCCTTCGTCGCCCTCCCCCAGTATCCGAATCGTCGGCTTGTCCACCATCATCAGGTCATCCACGCCACCCGCGTTCACACGCCCTCTCATAAGGCGCGATTCGCAGCCAGAGGCTTCGTCGTGTCAGTAGACCTCATTCTCGTCTCGCCCAGAAGATTGCGCGCTCCGAACGGTCTGTGTAAGTCGTTCCCACCCGGTCGCCGTAGAGCTGTTCGACCACAAACCCGTGCGTCGCCAGCCACGATGCCACTTCTTCCGTGCTGACCGGGTGTTTCTGCTGGATATATTCGGTCTCGATGACCCCTCCATCAGGAAGCGTGAACCTGGCCCGCCGCCTAAACCTGACCAATCTCGCCGGCGCATCGTACCAGATGGTCTCAATAGTGCCCTCGACCAGGGTCCCGTCGCTGCAGCCCCCTGATGGAAACGCCTCCGTCACGCCGGGCTGGCGCCAAGACGCGTCTAGCTCACCTTCCATATGGTCGTTATCGATGTACACGTACCCGCCGGGTTTGACAGCGCCGGCGGCAGATGCAATGCAGCCGCTCTGCTCGTCCGGCGTCGCCAGTTCGTAGAAGCAGTTCCCGCCCAGAATCACCACGTCGAACCCGGAGGGCCAGGGCTCGCGCGTCACGTCCGCCTCGATCAGAGCGACACGCTGCTGAACGCCAGATGGGAGCTGTCCCAGCTTCGATCGCGCCCTGTTCAACATCGCGGCGGACTTGTCCAGTCCGACGAGTTCGTGCCCGGCCGCAGCGAGCGGCAGGAGAATGCGCCCGGTGCCGCAGAACGGTTCCAGGATTCTGAGCCCTCCCCGCTCGCCGATGAGGGTCTGGATAAGAGCCACGTCATCGACGGATGTCTCTATCTGATCGTAGATCTCGGCAACCAGAGCATCGACGTCGTCAACCGTTCTTCTGCCTTGGTTCGCGGCCAGCGCTCGAGCCTCCACTCGATCAACCCTCGTCGTGCGACTTCTCCCTGAGCCGTCGCAGCACGCCGCTCTCGGCATCCGGCATGTACTCAATAGGACCCTGGGGGACTCGACTGTCGACAGTCAAGAGCCCGTTGTCCATCGCCTCCCAGATGGTCTGAAACGGTGCCGTGCCCCCCACCCACTTCTCCACAATCACTGCTCCATGCCCGGGCAGGACCGTGAAGACGACCTGACGGGGATCCTCCGGGTTCTGCAGAGCCTCGGACCGCGAGAACGCCCTCACGATACCCTCGGCCTGAGCCTCCGTGGCACACGTCACCGGGTAGTGGTGATAGGGCGCCGCCATCGGGACGTACTCGATGTGCTGCGCGTCGTATGCGCTGATTCCCCGGTGCCCGTGAAGCTTCGAGCGCACGACCGGTACTTCGGCGTAGGTCTGCCACTCGCTTCTCAGTCGGATTCTTGGCAGGGGCCCGTCCATCGCCACCATCTCCACCGCCTCTGAGGACGGTGGCGCGTTCAACTTCCCTTCCACGTGACGAACCAGAGCCCCGCTCCCGTCAGGCCGCAGCCCCACAATCACCGCCAGATCATCTTCTGTGATGTTCCCCTTGTACACAGGACGGGCGCTGCCCGTGACCGTCGTGATTAACGCGTCCAACGCGGCATCCCAGGTCGAGAAGCACCCCTCGCTGTATTGGCTTGACACGGCGTTCGCCACCGCCGGCACGTTCACCAGATCAGCAATCCGGACCATCTCCGTGAAGAAGCCGCGTAAGCCGAGCTGGCGACCAACCTCACAGATCTCAGCCGGTGTGGACAGACGCTCCCAGACATCGTGTGGAATCGGATCCCCAATTGCCGCGTGATCCGTCACCTCATGCGTGCTCTCAGCGGTCACGATGCGCGTCACCAGGTCCCCGTAACGCAGACCTGAGCCCTCCGCCGGGATGCGGGGATGGGCTCCTACCAGGTTGAACAGGTACCCTTCCTTCGGGCCGCCGTCCCCCACCACCAGCAGCACGTCGATACACTTGGCCTGACTCTGGATGACGCGCTCAAGGGCTAGGATCGGTCCCCCTCGCCGGCCCTGCTCAAACAGCACCTCGTACGCTCCATCCGCCGTACCCGCAAACTCGTAGTCAGTCGGATCAGGAGGGGACTTCGGTAAGATCGTCCGGAAGTGATCCAGCGCACAATCGAACTCATCCGGCGTGATATGCACCAGAGTGTAGATGGTAGGGGCGTGGCTCAGATTAAATCGGCGGCGGGCAGTGAAGAGCAGAGCCTCTCGCCAATTCAGTGGCTCACCGAACCGGGCCGTAGTCAGGATCAGATCGGTATCGTCATCAGGAATGGGCTGAACCGTGTGCCCTTCCTCTCGAAACGAATCCAATAGATCTTCCGCCACTTGGTCCAGCACACCGTCCCTTGGCCCGGGCACGAAACTGACCTTTAGACTACATAGCCACCCGTGCAGGAGTTTATCAACACAAAGCTCGTTATCGTCGGCACGCATACCCAATATCTCCTTCTACGCCACAATGTCGGCCTTCAGAGCTGTCAGGCTCTCAGGCTTCCCTTCAGCCTAGCGCCGCACCACCACGGCCCGTTGTCGTCCTATTCTCTCTCCCAGCCCTGGAGGTGAAGCCGCCGCACGATCCAGTCGCCAAGCCGGGGCGAGATGGCGTTGACCAGGTGAAAGGCCCGGCCCTCGAACGGGATAATCACCTCCGGTCTGGGCCGTCGGATAGCGTTCACGATGGCGTGGGCCACAGCCCGGGCCGGGATCTTCGCCGAGACTGAGGGCACATCCAGTGTGTCGATCAACGGAGTGTCCACACGGCCGGGAAAGACAGTCGTGACCCGCACACCGCTGTCGTGAAGTTCCTGTCGCAATACCTCGCCGTAGCCGGCCAGGGCGAACTTGGCAACGACGTATGGTGCGTCGCGGGGAAGCCCCTTCTTCCCGTCCAGTGACGACATCAGCACAATATGCCCGCTGCTCCGCGCCAACATATGCGGCTGGACGGCGAGGACGGCATAGAGCGCGCCGTAGAAATTCACCGCCATCGACCGCTGGACCTCGGCGACGGGCAACTCACGAACCGGAGAGCGAACGTAGGCACCAGCATTTGCCACCAGAACGTCGACTCGGCCCCAACGCGCCAGCGTCTCCTCCACCAGGTGGTCTACCTGGTCCCTGTCGGTCACGTCAGTCGGCACCACCAGGACCTCACGCTCCAGCAGACGGATTTCATCCGCCACCTGGTCGAGGGCCGACTCGGTGCGCGCGGCGAGCGCCACGTGTGCGCCGTTCTCAGCCAGTGCCACTGCAGTTGCCCGCCCAATTCCACTGGATGCTCCGGTGACGATGGCCACAGCACCGCTCAAAGGAGCCGACGCACCCATCCTCGCCCTCAGCCGCACGGCCTGCTCTCTCGTCTGGGCACCGCAAACACACCAATCGCTCCTCTACCAGCATGGGACGCCACCACGGCGCCCGCTTCTCGAACCAGGATCTCCTCCCGTGGGAATCCGAATCGCTCCGCCAATCGGTCGGCCAACTCCTCGGCTCTTCCAAGGTTGCGGGTATGAGCCACGGCCAGGTATTCCAGGGGGGACACCTCATCGATCATATCCTCAACCCGGCTAAATACCCGGCGGAATGAGCGCGCCACCCCCAGTAGCTGCAGACTCCCCTCCTCGAACGCCACAATCGGCTTTATGTTCAGCACCCGCGTCATGCGATCCGCAATGGCGATGAAACGATCGGCACGTCCCCCTCGCCTTACACTCTCCAACGTGTCCAGCACAATCAGCGACCGGATCTGTGACCGCACCCCCTCCAGCAGAGATATGATCTCCTCTATCGAGCAGCCTGCCTCTGCGGCCTTCGCTGCAACCAGCGCCTGAAAGCCTACGCCCAACGACAGCGAGTGTGAATCGAAGACCCGCACCGCCTCGCCAAACCGCTCGGCCGCCAACCGCGCTGCATCTGTCGTCCCACTGTGCTTCCCCGTCAACGTGATACAGAGGACTTGCTTCCCCTGTTCCACCAGCTGCTCAAAGATCTCCTCAAACATACCGAGAGACGGCTGCGAGGTCTGTGGCAGTGGTCCTTCAGCGGCCTTCCGCCAGAAAGCCTGGGGCGAGACGTCCACATCGAGGTAACTCTCCGTGCCGAAGTTGACCACCAGAGGCACGACGGCAACCTTGAAACGACGCAGGAGCTGCTGCGGGAGGTCGCAACTGCTGTCCGTCACGATACGAATCAAATCACTGCGCGAGGCTTTACCCATTCCTCTCCTTTCCGTGGATCTCGCTGAGATTGTACTATGCCCATAGGCTAAGAGCAAACATCTCTGTATAAAGAAACACGTTCAACTCCGACACGATGCTCAAGCGATTGGTCCCCCTGAAAGATATGATATAATCACCGTCAGGAGGAAACCATGATTGAGCCGTCGCTCAACATCGGCATCGAGGAAGAATATCAGATCATCGATCCGGAGACACGAGAGCTCCGATCGTACGTGCAGCAGTTCCTGGAGCAGGGAAGGGCGATTCTTCCCGACCAGCTTCGGCCTGAGTTCCTCCAGTCTCAGGTCGAAGCCGGAACGCGCGTCTGCAATGACGTCGATGAGGCCCGCGACGAGCTGATCCGCATTCGCCGTTCCGTCCTGAGGCTTGCCGAGGATGCCGGGCTATGGGTCGCCGCAGCGGGCACCCATCCCTTCTCCTCCTGGGTTCAGCAACGGGTCTCTCCCTTCGGCCGCTACCCCGAGTTAGTTCGCTTCCTTCAGGACGTGGGACGGCAGCTTCTGATCTTCGGTATGCACGTCCACATCGGTATCGAGGACAAGGAATTGCTCATCGACATCATGAATCAGCTTCGCTACTTCCTCCCTCACGTGCTTGCCCTGTCATCCAGCTCCCCCTTCTGGCACGGCCGGGACACAGGCCTGAAGTCGTACCGCAGCGTCGTCTTCGAAAACCTGCCTCGCACCGGGATCCCGCAGCAATTCGAGTCCTACGCCAGTTACCGCAACTACGTCGACACGCTGCTGACCACCGGCAGCATCGCTGAGCCTACGCACGTCTGGTGGGATGTGCGCCCCAGCGAGAAGTTCCCCACCCTCGAGATTCGCATCCCGGACATGTGCACCCGTGTGGAGGAGACCCTGTGCCTGGTCGCTCTAATACAGGCTGTTACGGCCAAGCTCGTCCAGCTCCGACAGGCAAACCAGTCGTGGCGGCTCTACCGCAAACACCTCATCGATGAGAACAAGTGGCGCGCGCTCCGCTACGGCACCGAGGGCAAACTGATCGATTTTGGCAAGAAGAGAGAGGTCGCATTCCCGATCTTGATTGACGAGATCTTGGGGTGGGTCGACGATGTGGTCGACGAGTTGGGAAGCCGGGAGGAGATCGAATATGCCCATACCATCCTCCGCGAGGGGACGAGCGCCGATCGCCAGTTGGCCATCTATCAGCAGACCGATGACCTACGGGCCGTCGTCGATCACGTCGTCGAGGAGACGCAAGAAGGTGTGACCTGAGCCCGGGGTTTTTCTGAATGGATTGACACGCGTCTTCCGCTGTGCTAAGATGATTCCGAGGGACAGATCCAGGACGTGCAAGGATGGAGGCCGCAACGTGACACCAGGGGAGATGCCCCCGTCGTCACATTCACTTAAGGAGAGCGTGCGATGACCAGCTTCAAGCTCTTTAGCGTTCAAGACATTGACATCAAGATACATATCACCTTCCCCCTCATCCTGATTTGGGCCGCCCTCCAGTTCGGATTCTTGGGCGAGGCTGGTTTCTCCCTCTCAGGTGCGGCTTTCGGCGTGGTCGTTACCCTCCTTCTCTTTGTCTGCGTCGTCATTCACGAGCTCTCCCATAGCTTAACCTCAACCTGGATGGGCTATCCGGTCGAGGACATCGTCCTCTTGCCCCTCGGCGGGGTGTCGCAGATTAAGGAGATGCCTGAAGGACCCGGCGAGGAGTTCCTCATGGCCGTTGCTGGCCCATTCAGCAATATCGTCATTGCCTTCTTCTTGGGCCTGATCAGCCTCTTCACTCCGGTCAGTCTCCTATCCGGGTTGCAAAAAATCGCTACAGACCCCATGGCTCTGGGATGGGGCGATATGCTCCCCTATCTCGTCGTCACCAACATCGCTCTGGCGGCCTTCAATCTCATCCCTGCGTTCCCGATGGACGGAGGGCGAGTGCTTCGATCGCTCCTGGCAACGGTGATGCCGCAGACCCGGGCCACTGAGATCGCCGTCCGCGTCGGACAGGCGTTTGCCTGGCTCCTGGGGTTGGGTGGCCTCGTGACAGGCAACCTGATCTGGATCCTGATCGCGGTCTTCGTCTACTCCGGGGCTGCGCAGGAAGGCCGGATGACCCAGATCCGTGACATCCTTGAGGGCATGAAGGTGCGCCAGGCCTTCACCCGCGATGTGCAAGCTCTCTCACCCAGCGACCCGGTCAGCCACGCAGCTGACCTGACCCTGGAGAGCTTTCAGGCCGACTTCCCCGTTTGCGACGAAGGCAAGATCGTGGGGCTACTGACCCACACCGACGTCGTTCGCGCTCTGAAGATGGGCGAGCCAGATGGGCTGGTGCGCGATGTGATGAAGAAGGATTTCCCCACACTCAGACTGGACGATGGTCTCTTTGAAGTACACCAGCAGATGCAGCAGTCGGGGCTAGACGCGCTACCGGTCATTGAGGACGACCGATTCGTCGGGTTGCTCACGAGCCGAGACGTGAATGAAGCTTATCAGCTCCTCTCGATAAGCCAGGAACTGCGGAAGCAGTTTCAGTCTGTCTGACTTGTCCGTGTGATTAGTGTCCGCGAAGCGCGATCCCTCTATGATGACGCAGACGCCGTCCATGATTTCGAGCACGTTCTCCGTGTTCTGAGGCTCGCGGAGCGTATCGCCGCGGCTGAAAACGCCGACCTTCGCGTCGTGCGGGCGGCTGCACTGCTCCACGACGTTGGACGCCAACAGGCCGAGGCCGCTGGGCTCGATCACGCAGCAGTGGCCGCCGGGCGAGCCCGTGCCATTCTCCACCGCTACCCCTCCCAGGCGGTCGAAGCCGTGATGCATGCCGTTGCCGCTCACCGCTTTCGCACCGACCCGACACCTTCCACCCTCGAAGCCCAGGTCCTCTACGATGCCGACAAGCTGGACGCCATTGGAGCGGTGGGCGTCGCCCGTGCCTTCGCTTACGGTGGGGCTCACGGCCAGCCCCTCTGGGCGCCTATCGATTCTGTCGACCTCGAACACTGGGAGGCCAATGGAGACGACCCCGACGCCCACACCCCTATTCACGAGTTCGTCGTCAAGCTCTCCCGGATCAAGGACCAACTCTACACCTCGACTGGTCGCGCCATCGCCGCGGGGCGTCACGACTACATGGTCAGGTTCTTCGAGCGCCTGGCTCAGGAAGTAAGGGGATCGGCCTAGATGGGGCGACCTAGATCGTGGTACGTCCGGCAGGCAAGGCGAACCGGAGCAGGGCTGGTCGCGATCCTTCTCTTCGTCTTCGCCCTCGAGATGATGAAATCCGGGGCCGAGGGACTCACACCGTTCCTCCGTGGGCATCTTGAGATCGAACAGGCGACCGATTCCCTAGGGCTCGGGTGGCTGATGGCCTACGCCGTGCTGAGCGGATCTCCTGTGGCCGCTGTGGCCATGGCCCTCCTTAGCGCCAACACACTCACGCAGATCCAGGCCTTCGCCATGGTAAGCGGGTCCCGCCTGGGAGCATCCTTCATCGTCTTGCTGCTGGGGTTCATCTACGCCCTGCGTGGGCACGAGCGCTTTACCGTGTTGTCGACCGGCGTCCTCTCCCTTCTCCTCACTGCCTCCGTACAGCTGCCAGCACTGCCTGTGGGCATCTTCATCCTGAGACACCAGTGGCTCGACGCCGTCCATTGGCCATGGCTGACGCATCTGTCCACCGGGATCAACGCCGTCATCAACCCTGTTATCGACCCCATCGCTGCCTTCCTGCCCCAGTGGGCTCTCTTCATCGTCGGGACGGGTGTCATAACCCTCAGTTTCCAGCTCTTTGACAAAGCGCTGCCGGAATTCCGCTTCAAGAAAGCTGGGCTGGACCGACCGTCGCGACTCATCTATCGACCGGAGGTCATGTTCCTGTTGGGGCTGTTGGTCACGTTACTGACATTGTCAGTCTCCGTCTCGATCGGCATCCTGGTTCCTCTCTCTGCACGAGGTTACATACGCCGGGAGAACATTATGCCATACGTCCTCGGAGCCAACATATCGACCATGATCGACACGCTGGCTGCCGCTGTCATTCTCGGCACCCCGGAAGCCGTGATCGTGGTACTGGCCCAGATGCTCGCTGCGGTCATCGTTTCGCTGCCGATCGTCTTACTGGCGTACGGGCCCTATACCCGATTTATGTCTGCCGCTTTGGAGTGGACGTTGAAGGACCAAAGGAATTTCGTCATCTTCCTCGGCACGTTTTTCCTGGTCCCAATTATACTTATTCTGACCTGAAAGAGGCGTCCTCACGCGGAACGCTCGCCGCGGATGTAGGAGAGAAGAGATGAACGAGAAAAACTTGCGAATGCTCCTCTACAGTGACAGTTCCGAGCCCGGAAGTAAGGCTCTACGTCTGGGAATGCGCATTGCCACAGCCATGGCAGACTCGGTAGATGTCCTGGCCATGGGCGGAACCACTGATCAACAGATCCTGGCGGGTGAAGAAGTCGAATCCGCAGCCGAGAAGCTCCGCGCCGCCGGTGTTTCGGTGACAGTATACCGCCGCTTCGGGACGATGCCCCAGAAGCTGCTCAACCAGGCTGAGGTGGCCAACTACGATCTGATCGTGATCGGCAGTAGAGGGCGGCGAGGCATCCGACGCCTTATCGCCGGATCCAGAGCGTGTAGCATCCTCAAGGGGACGAGCACGTCCATCCTCGTCGTCAAGGGCAGTCAGAACGAGGAGATTGATCAGATACTCGTCGCCTCTGCCGCAGGTCCCGAGAGCGAGGAGACGGTTCGCTTCGCGGCCCGCCTCGCTCGTGCCCTGGACGCGACCGTCACCCTCTTGCACGTGATGTCGCAGGTTGCCCTGGAGGAGCACGCCAAGGCCGCCGATCTGGAGGCAGAGGCCGACGAACTGATAGAGCGTGAAGCTCGTGAGGGCATCCATCTAGAGAAGATGTTGGAGATTCTGAACGATTACGGCGTCGAAGGAGAGGCCATTGTACGACACGGTTTGATCGTTGACGAGATCGTGGCCGAGGCCAGGCACGGACGGTTCGACATGATCATCGTTGGGGCTCACGTGGCCCCGGGGGTCGAAGGGTTCCTGTCAAGTGATCTGTCCGAGCGCATCATGCTCTCCGCAGAACGCCCAATCCTCATCGTCCACCAGTTCCAGAAAGCGTGAGTCCCAGGTGGGCTCCGGATCGGTGGTTGACATCCCCACCATCTCCCTGTAGAATAGCTCCTGACTTGTGCTATACGAAGCAAAGAAGGAGAAGGAACCCGATGGCGGACCAACAGACATCCAGCAGTGCAGATCCAACCACGACCTTGACCCCTCAATCCTCACTCCGAGCGGCCAAGAGTGCCTTTGACGTGCATATGCACCACGAGGGCTTCACTGAGAACACAGTCAAGGCGTTCCAGTCCGACCTCAACATCTTCACCGATTTCATCGGCGCATGGACTGCCGTCGGCGAGATCTCAACCCAGGATCTCACCCGCTTCACAGAGTGGCTGACGAATGATCGAGACGCGCCTTGCAGTCCCAAGTCTCTAGCTCGACGCATAACTACGCTAAAGGTCTTCTTCGGATGGCTGGCCGACGATGAGATACTCCCTCGAGACCCCGCAGCGCCCGTCGTCCATAAGCCTGTGAGCGCGCCCTTGCCCGATATACTCACGGACGATCAAGTCGAGCGCCTTCTCCAGACGACCGAAGCACTTCGTCAAGCCGAGGATCCTGATGCTCGGCCGCATCTGTTGGTCACTCTCCTGCTTCACACCGGGATCAAGAAGGGCGAATGCATGGGCATAACCATGAACCACATCGACCTCAGCGATCCCTCGCAGCCCATCCTATGGATCCGCTACGCCAATCCTCAACGGCGACACAAAGAGCGGAAGCTGCGCCTCCCCGCGTGGTGGCCGACGGTGCTGGCAGAATACCGGACGCAGTACCAGGTCAAGGACGCTCTCTTCCCATGCACAGCCCGCAACCTTGAGTACGTCCTGTCTAACGTGGCCGAAAGCGCCGGGCTCCGTCAGGGTGTCTCCTTCGAGATGCTCCGCTGGACCTGTGCTGTACGAGACTACAAAGCGGGCATGAAGCCCAAGAAGCTGCGTCAGAAGCTCGGGCTCTCCAAGGTCACCTGGCGTCAGACGAGCCAGAAGATCGCCCGGCTGGCCGGACCCGCACTGTAGCCGGATCGCGCCAGCCAGGATACCATTGCCAGCCACCACGCCGATGCTGGCGTGGCACGAGGGTGCTCCATCCAATCCCCGCTTGCCGTGCCTTTCTCCCACCCATATTCGTAGTATCCGACGGCGTCTCCGAGAGCGCGGATCTCCACGATCGGCGTCTCCGGCGGCATCCTTACCGGCCGTCCCCATAGCCATAGGTGTCGGGGAGCAGTCCGGCGTCCTGTCTCCTCGTTCCCTACTCGACGTCCGCCCTAGTACGAACCTCCTATGTAAAGCCCTACCACTTCATGCTATATTATTGTCATTCGTATAAGCGCCTGCTAGTCGATCTCAGGGGAGTTCGCCATGTCAATGATCAGTCTGGATTCACCCATGCACGCGTTCCTCACACCAAAAGAGGTATCAAGCTTGCTTCAGGTGTCTGTGTACACAGTTCGCCGCTGGATCAAGGAGGGGGAACTACCCGCGTACAAAGTTGGGCGGTTGTGGCGCATCGACAAAGAGGACCTGAATAAGTGGCTCAACCAGCAGCGGCTGGCCGACCCGGACTGACGACGGATCAGAAATCCTTCTGGACGAACTCTAACCCGCTCGGCGGCGCGCGAGCGTAGTCCGAGCACGATCCGCGCATCGTCCGGTCATAATATGCCACCGGCAGAAGCTACCATAGGCGCCTCTACCACACCATCACTATGTCAATAGCCGATCGTACTATTGAGGCCACCACCGAAACTCCGTCCGCCCACGTGGGCCTTGTCTACTCCCTCATCAACCTCGGGAGTACGACGTTGTGGTCCGTTCTCAGCGGTTGGGTGCTGTATTTCTATCTTCCCCCCGCGGGAGAAGGCCCCTCTCTAGTGCCCGCTGCCTTCTACGGCGTGACGATGTTCGCGGTGCGGACCGTCAACGCCCTGATCGCCCCAACCATCGGGCACGTCTCAGACCACACGCGCAGCCCCTGGGGTAGACGCCTCCCTTTCATCTTTTCATCAGCGCTTCCCATGGTGGTCTTCTTCGTCCTGCTGTGGACACCGCCGTCCCAGACTGAGTCCATCTGGAACTTGATCTACCTGGCGGCCGTGTTCCTATTCTACAACCTCGCCTACACCTGCAACCAGGTCCCTTACCTCGCCTTGCTCCCCGAACTGGCAGTGACGGATCAGCAGCGGGTCCGCTTCTCAGCCTGGTCCTCCGGCTTCTTCTTGCTCGGCATGGTTCTGGGAGGAACTGCCGGCCCGCTTATCGACAGAGTGGGGTATAGATCGGCCGCCCTCATCTACGGGGCAGGGGTGCTTCCTTTTCTCTACCTTCCACTTCTCGTGCTGCGAGAACGCCCTGGGCGTCAGATTGGTCACCAGGAGCGGCTTACCCTCAAGGACGCAGTGGCAGCGATGGCCCGCAATCGTGCCTTCTTGATTATGACCGCCACCGGCGTCCTCTACTGGAGCGTCACCACCTTTGTCCAGGCAGTTGTCCCCTTCATCGTCACCGAGATCTGTGAGCTCAGCAAGGCCGATACCCTGTACTTCTACCTGCCCGCCATCGCTGCATCCTTGGCTTGCTACCCTCTGGTGACTTGGGCGTCAGACAGGGTAGGCAAGAGCGCCGTCTTCTCAGCCTCTCTCCTGGCGTCCGCGCTGGTTCTACCCGGGTTGATGGGCATCAGCGACCGACTCCCCCTCCCCCTCAAAGCTCAAGGCATCATCTGGGTCACCCTCCAGGCCGTCGCCATGTCCGGCGTGACCATGCTTCCGCCGGCCTTTGGCGCCGAGATCACGGACCACGATGAGGCCCTCACCGGGCAGCGACGCGAGGGGACCTACTATGCCACCTGGGGGCTGCTCGACCAGGCTATCAATGGGACAGCGTCAGCCGCCCTCCCTATCATTCTGCTTCTGGGTCGCAGTCAATCGGATCCCCGGGGGCCGCTCGGCGTGCGCCTCATCGGCCCTTTAAGCGGGGTCATGATGTTCGCCGCCTTTCTGATTTTCTTGAGATACCCATTTCGCCACAGCCCACCGCGGGAGGAATAGAGCTTGGAGATTTCGCCAGAACGCATCGCAGAGCTCGAACGGGCGAACTACGCCGCCACGCTTCCTTCCGCTCAGATCACACCCACCATGGAGGTCGTGCTCCGGGAGGACTTGGTTCTGACCAGCAGTCAGGCTTTCCCGGCTCCGGACACAAACCACGCATGCTTGCTCCGCGCGACTCCTCAGTCCGCAGACGAGCTGATCGGAGAGGTGAAGGACTACTTCCAGTCAAGAGAGTTGCCCGTCGCCGTCTACGTCTCACCAGCCTGCACGCCCCATGACCTGGAGACCAGGCTCAAACGCAGTGGATTTGAGAGTATGGACGAAGAGGAGGCCTGGTTGGTCTTGAGTGATCTTCCTGATTTCGACCTCCCGACTCCCCATCCGGGAGTCTCAGTGAGGGTGATCACCGAGGATGAAGCCATGCCGTTCGCCCAGATCTTTCTGGCAGCGTTCGGCTGGCCCACCAGTCTCGCGCCTGCTATGGCCCATCTCCTGAGGCCTTCTATAACGCTGCCGAACGTCAATCACTACCTCGCCAGCTGCGAGCATCAGCCAGTAGGGACGTGTTCCCTGCTTCGCCACGGAACCTTCGGGATACTCGGGAGCGTGGGCGTCCTCCAGAACCATCGACGAAGCGGGGCCGCCACCAATCTGGTGGTCGAGGCTCTCCGTCAGGGTCAAGAGGACGGCATCGAGACCGTGATGCTCCAGACGGTGGCTGGGACTCCGCTGGAGCGATTACTGCGCATCAGTGGATTTACGACGGCGTTTACCAGATCGTGCTACGTCTTGTCCGATGCCTCCTCTGATCAGAACTGACGACCTGCGAAAGACATACGACACCGGCACGGTGGCCTGTCAGGCCCTCAAGGGCGTCTCCATCGCCATCTCGACGGGTGAGTTTGTGACCGTGATGGGCCACTCAGGCAGCGGGAAGTCGACCCTGCTCCACATCGTCGGCGGGCTGGACCATCCTACCTCCGGCTCTGTCACGGTTGGCGACTACACGCTTCATACGATGAACGAAACAGCCCTGGCCAGGTTCAGAAGAGAGAACGTGGGGTTTGTCTTCCAGTTCTTCAACCTGATCGATAACTTGACCGTCCGGGACAATGTCGAGCTGCCCGGCCTGCTCGCCAACGGTCGGGGTCGATCTGTTGTCCGAGACCACGCCTGCGATCTCCTGAAGCGCCTGGGAATCGCCGACCAGGCGGATAAGCACCCGTGGGAGTTGTCCGGCGGTCAGCAGCAACGCGTTGCCATTGCCAGGGCGCTCATCAACCGGCCCACATTGCTGCTCGTCGACGAGCCAACGGGCAATCTCGATAGCACCAGTAGCCAGACCGTGCTCGACATTCTAGACGCCTGTCACGAGAAAGGGCAGACGATCCTCATGGTCACCCACGATCCTCGCGCTGCCGCCCGAGGGGAGCGCGTCTTGTTCCTGCACGATGGGCATATCGTATCTGAGACGATGGGCGCGGACGCCCGGACCATCGCGCGCCGCCTGACGGAGCTGGAGTAACCCGTGCGCGCGATTCTGAAGAAGGCCAGGGCGGATATTCTGAGTCGCCCTATGATCTCGCTGCTCGTCCTCATCACCATCGCCACCTCCGCCACCCTGCTGACTCTGGCTCTGGCCACGCTGATGAATGTGAGTGCGCCCTATGACAGAGCTTTCGAGCAGTTGAACGCCGCCCACGTCTGGATCTATCTCGACCGACAGCAAGCCACACGGTCCGACGTTGAGCGCATCAGAGCGCTGCCCGGCGTCGTTCAGAGCACCGACCTCCGTTACCACGTGACAACCCGGGCAGATCTCAGGGGGGATCGGGTGGCCGTCAGTATTCGAGCCATCCCCCCCGATACGCCTGACGTGAACCGCCTGTTGGTCAGGGAAGGCCGACCTCTGTCACCCCGCTGGGGCGAGTTGCTTGCCAGCACAGACCTCGACGACCTCTACAAGCTCTCGGTTGGGGAAACCATTGGACTCTCCCGTGGCGACGGCAAGGAGGTCCATCTCCCGGTCGTCGGCCTGGCCTACAACGCGATGTGGGACACCTATCGGAGCGATCAACCTCCGTATGTCTACGTCAGCGAGGACACCCTCCGGGAGCTCTATCCCGATCAGTCCATATGGGGATGGTCCCTGGGTCTCCGGCTGGCCCATCCCCACGCGGTGCCGGACACGATAGCCCGCATTGAATCAGCCCTCCACGGGGACGTCGTCGAGAGCTACACGGACTGGCGCGATGTCAGACGCGCTGCCGTGTTCGGAGCCAGGATGAATTTCATCTTCCTGGGTGCCTTCGCCTTTTTCGCTATCCTGGCGACGGTGTTGGTCATCGCCAGCAGCATCGGATCAATCGTCCTCTCGCAGTTCAAACAGATCGGGATCCTGAAGACCATTGGCTTCACCCGGCATCAGATTCTATGGCTCTACATGGGCGAGTACCTTATCCTGAGCCTCATCGGCACCCCAATCGGACTTCTCGTCGGCATCGCCCTATCCCCCTTCCCCCTGAAGAGCGTCGCGGTCTCCCTGAATACGACCTTTCGGCCCCCTTTCACGCCCTCTTTGGCCGCGCTGGTTCTGAGTCTCGTGTCCGCCGTCGTCACCATTGCCACCCTGGGCGCCGCGTACCGGGGCGCCCAGGCCAACATCATCAAGTCCATGGCTGTGGGAGCCGAGGCGCCGCGGAGGAGCTTCGCTTTGAGCACCCGGGCGAGCGACCTCTTGAATCTGCCCATCGTCCTCACCCTGGGACTGACGGATCTTCTCGCCAGGCCTTTCAGGTCACTGATGACGGGGCTCAACTTGATGCTCGGCGTCATAGGCATCGTGTTTGGTCTGACCCTAAATGATACCCTCCACACGTATCGAGCCGACCCTGCTCTCCTGGGTCTCGTTCAGGATGCCATGGTCACCAGACAGACAACGAGCCACAGGAAAACGGAACATCTTCTCAACCAGGCCCCCGATGTGGTGGCATACTACAGCGAGGCCCTTCTCAAGGCAGAGTCACAGCAGGGGCAGTCGTTTCACGTCAGAGCCGTGGATGGCGACCTCGCAGCCTTCCCCTTTCAGATTCATCAGGGGCACTTCTTCCAGCCGGACACGTATGAGGCCGTTGCTGGTCGAGGTCTCCTGAAGGCACTGGGGCTCCAGGTGGGCGATGACGTGACGATCACGTTCGACCGCCATCCGGCCAGACCGGTCACCTGGCACATCGTCGGACAGTACCCCGAGCCCACGAACCTGGGAGAGGCAATGATGGTCAGCCTCCCTACAGCAGCCCGGTCGGTCAGAGGCGTGGAGCCCGACACGTACTTCCTGAAGCTGTCCCAGAACGCCCGAACGGCAGATCTGAAAGAGCACCTCAACCACGCATCAAGCGAAGATCTCAACATTGTCCTCACTGAGCAGGCAATCCCCGACGATGTCTTCTACTTACAGCTGGCCATCTTCGCTCTGGCCGTTATCCTCATCGTCATCGCCTTGATCAACGTCTTCAACACATCTCTTCTGGCCGTCCAGGAGAAAACGAGGGAGATCGGAATCCTGAAGACGGTTGGGATGACGCCGACTCAGGTGGTCGCTATGGTGAACACGTCAGCCGGTCTCTTGGGTCTCACCGCCGCCATCATCGGTATCCCCCTGGGATTCTGCCTCACCAGACAACTGCTGGGCGCTCTTTCGGAGATCTATGGATTTGGAGAGGTCCGCGTGGCGCTCAACACCCTTTACGCGGCCCTGCTCGTGCCATTGATGATCCTGATCAGTATCACTGGAAGCATCATCCCCGGGCGAAGAGCAGCCAGTCTGTCTATCGTGCGAGTTCTGCGCGATGAGTAGTCACATCCGTGCACGACAGTGAAGGTAGGTATCAATGAGATTCCTCAACGCCGTCTTCTGGGAGTTCATACAGAATGGCCCGGTGGTCGTTCTGTTCGTCATCGCGGTCTGGACGTGGGCACGCGGGCGGAAGATGTTGGCCATCGTCTGTGCCCTGACCGGGGCCGTGATTGGGTCACTGATCATCCGCTTCACCGAACCGGTGGCGACCGGGTATCAGGAGCCCATAGAGGTCACCGCTGTGAACGTGGTCACTATGAGCTTGCTGCAGGTTCTCTTCGCCGTATATCTGGGGACTGAGGCAAACTGGAGTAACAGAAAGACAGATCTCCTCTTGGGAGCCATCGCCGGCCTCTGCCTGGCCGTCGCCCAGGGACTCGCCTCGCGGGGGTCTCCCCCGATCGCCGTTGTCGTTCACAGTGTCGCCTTGGCGCTGGTCGGAGGGCTGGTCCTCATTGGTCTACGTAAGGTGAAGAGGCAGACACTGGCATCGGCGCTGGCGAATGGAGGGCTTCTGGCCGTCGCGATGACCCTCTTCATCAGCGCCATCGATTACGGGTACCTGCTGTGGGGGTAGAGTGCATTCACTCATAGCCTGCCTGCGCCGGGCCTGGTCACGGTCTCGGGCATACCGGACCGTTCTGATCATCACTCTCCTCTATGTGCTGCTGCGGCTCGCCGTGCACGGAGCCTATCTTGCGATTATGCTCGCGCCTGAACACCGTGGCGCCGGTCCACTTCCCGGTTGGGCGGAAGCGGACGGCCCGATGCTCCCGGTCGATCTTCAGGTCTATCTCGACGCAGCGGACCGGTTTCAGCTGCGGGATAACCTATACCTTTCGGGGCGCGTGACGCGCCTGGAGGACCTCTACCAGTATTCACCATCCTTCGCCGTGGCCTTCACGCCGTTTCTCGCGCTCCCCCCCACTGCCGTCGCCGTCCTTCACACCCTCTTTCATCTCGCGGCGTACGCGCTGCTCTACGTCTCGTGGTATCGCATATTCCGTCGCCTTGGCCTCATCCGGGCGGAGGAGATGCTCATCTGGACGCTCCCCGTCTGGTTGCTGTTCCCTGATTTCTGGAGCGATCTAGGCTATCTGAACATCTACGTAGCTATGGCCTTGCTGTGTACACTCCTGATCGAAGCCATCCTCGAGCAGCGCCTTGGACGGTCTTTACTGTGGCTCTCCCTCATTCTCCAGACGAAGCCCCAGTGGGCCGTGGTCGCTGCCGTACCTCTGTTTCTCGGCAGACGGCGCTTCTTCTTCCAGCTCATCGGCCTGGCTGTTGCAGCGCATGCCTCTGTGATGAGTCTGACGGTAATCATCTCGGGCCCCGCATATGCAATCGGGCAATACGTGGACTATGCCCGCCTGTTGAGCCGTCTGAGCCGTGTTTTCCCCTGGCGTAGCCCCGAAAGCAGCTTCCTGGGGTATAACCATTCAATCAAGCAGGTCGTCGTCTACATGCTCGGCCCCAGACTGGGGACATTCCGCCTCGCAGCTGGCATCAAAGCGTTCCTCTTAGGTCCCCTGGCCGTCGTCGGGTTCCGTCACGTCTGGCGTCCGCTCGAGCGCGGCGGGTATGAACTCTCCAGGCTGAGTCTCGACGCGGCCTTCGCCCTCTATCTGGGGGCCTTCATCTGGCTCGACATGGTGTGGGAGGTGTCCCTGGGCATCGCTGTCTTCACCTATCTCCTGGGCACGGTCAGGACGCTGGCCTCTCGCCTGTTGACCATAGCCGTCTTCGCCCCCTACGCTGTGGTGGACGTATTGCGGCTTTCAGGGGCGATCCTCTCCTTCCTCGGCCTGCCCACAATCGTGCCGGGCCCTTATGTACTCACCGACATCAGCGTGCACGTCCCCTTAGTCATGCTGGTTATCCTGGCGTTCTACGCGATCCTGATTCGAAGGTTGTGGATCGCCGCCTCGCCCGGACGACCGACAGGAGCAAGACAATGGACCTTGACAGTTTCCTGAATCTATCCACCCTCGAGGTCGCCCGACTGGTCCGCCGGGAGGGGCCAAAGGTGTGCGTCTTCCCCATAAACGGCACCCGGCGTTGGTTCATCCTGGAGCATCAAGCGAACTCTGTAGGGAGTTCCGGGGACGCTTATTTGGACATCATGAGCCGACGGCACGTTGAGCTCTATCAGCTCTTCTTCGACCATGGGATCGATACACTGTTGACCCCTATCTTTGGCCCTGACCTTCTGGAGCGCGGGGAGGACTATGTGAGCATGGCCGCCGAGGGCATGGCCCGGTTGGGCAGCCATGCGGACTTCCTCGATTTCTACCGCGACTACGACGTCCGTGTCGCATTCTACGGTGACTATGGCCGCTTCCTGGATCCGACGCCCCACGGCTATCTCTCAGAGATTTTCGCCGAGACGGCTGAGATGACCCGTTCACACCACCAGCACCGTCTCTTCTTCGGGGTCTTTGCCCACGACGCCACACAGACCGTGGCCGAGCTCTCTATCGACTACTATGAGGAACACGGACGAGTACCGGACAAGCGCGCCCTCGTCAGGCTGTATTACGGTGACGAGGTGGCACCTGTGGATCTCTTCATCGGCTTCGACAAGTTCAGCGCCTTTGACATGCCCCTCGTTTCCACAGGGCAGGAGGATCTCTATTTCACGGTGGCGCCATCCCCTTACCTGACCGAGTCCCAGCTGCGCGTCATCCTGCATGACCACTTGTACGTCCGACCTGAGCCGCAGACCGACTACACAGAACTTGGGTCGGAGGACTGGACCGCGATGCGCCGGTTCTACCGGGCCAACGTGGGGAATACCCAGGGCGTGGGGGCCCGCTTGAATCAGGGCGGGTTCTGGTACCCGTTGCCCCAGGTGGACTTGCCCGAGGAGCTGAGACAGTGTTAGGCGGCTCCCTGGTTCGCCACCCCGTTGATCCACGCGTTCCGTACGCGACCGAGTGGTCAGTCACCATCGAACGTTGCAGCGGCGTCTCAAGCCATTGATCGGAAGGACTATGAACCTTCGTCAGGAAATCTACGACTTGCTCGAGCAGATTGGTCCCGGCCGGATGACCCCCACTGCGTATGACACAGCCTGGGTCGCGCGCCTGGCGGCGCTGGACGAGCCCGTGGGGCAGCAGGCCCTCCACTGGATCAGGGAGCACCAGCTGGAGGATGGCTCCTGGGGCGCCAGCCAGCCCGTCTACCATCACGATCGAGCCGTCTCCACCCTCGCAGCGATGAACGCTCTGGCTCGGCGCGGCGAGATCGAGGACCGCGCACGTCTGTCCCGGGCAGAGGCGGCCCTGGAGACGGCCCTCGAAGGCCTTGGCAGCGACCCCGCGGGGGAGACCATCGGTTTTGAGATGATCGTGCCGGCGCTGCTGAGCGAGGCCCAATCTCTGGGAGTTGTCGACCACCAGGGAGCTCAAGTCATCAGGCATCTGGCCCCCAAGAGATCGGCCAAACTGGCCGTCCTGCCCGACGGGGTGATCAACCGCACGGTCACCCTCGCGTTCTCAGCCGAGATGACCGGCTACGACGGGATGAAGCTTCTCGATACAGACAACCTGCAGGAGCCCGACGGCTCCATCAGCTACAGTCCGTCCGCGACAGCCTACTATGCCTGGCATGTGAATCCCTCCGATCGGAACGCCCTCAACTATCTGGAGGGAATCACGGTTGGGGGTGCCGTCCCGGACGTCGCCCCCTTCGACGTCTTCGAGCAAGCCTGGGTGCTCTGGAACCTGAAGCTGATCCCCTCCGATGAGAAAATGGAGAGCCTATGCCAGCCCCATCTCGACTCGCTCGAGAGGAGCTGGACCCCCGGACGGGGCGTCGGATTTGCCTCCGGCTACGCGGCCAAGGATGGTGACTGCACCAGCATCACCTTCGACGTCCTGACCCATTTCGGGCGTCGTCCGGATCTCGACACCATCCTCCGCTACGAGACTCCCTTCTACTTCCGCTGCTTCGACCTGGAATCCACTCCGTCCGTCAGCACCAACATCCACGTCCTCAGCGCCCTGGGCGAAGCAGGCCTGGCAAAGGAGCACCCCGCGGTACAGAAGACGCTCCATTTCTTGAGGGAGATAAGGGCCGGCAACCCGTTCTGGATCGACAAATGGCACGCCTCCCCCTACTACGCAACCGCTCTCGGCGTCATCGCATGCCTCCGCTACGATGACGAGATGGCCCGTGAGGGCGTGCAATGGATCACGAAGACGCAGCGGCCTGACGGGTCCTGGGGGTACTACGGCCCCTCGACTGCCGAGGAGACCGCCTATTCCCTGCAGGCCCTGGCCCTGTGGAATGAGCGGAAGGGGCAGGTGCCGGCTGGCGTGCTGAGAAGGGGAGTTACATGGTTGAGCAAGCACGTCGACCCACCGTATCCGCCTCTCTGGATCGGCAAGTGTCTGTACTCGCCTGAGCTCGTCGTCCGTTCCGCCATCCTCAGCGCCTTGACCCTGACGAGTTGACAGTCAACTACCCTGCCCCAAGGGGCAGGGCTTATCCGTGGACTCAGCCGCAGCT